>NZ_JADPJR010000153.1:0-61720 GCF_023073535.1 Bradyrhizobium sp. 179
GCCTCCGGCGGAAGTCCCTTATCGCCTTCGATCCCCTTCTGCCGATTGGCATCGGCCTTGATTAGGCTCGCATCGACTGCAAATCCCTCACCGCCGACCAGTCGTTCCTCGATGCAGCGGCGCAGCACGCTCTCGAACACGCGACGGAAGAGGTCGCTCTGCCGGAAGCGGCCGTGCCTGTTCTTGGAAAACGTCGAGTGATCCGGCACCGTCCCATCCAGACCGAGCCGGCAGAACCACCGGTAGGCCAGATTGAGGTGAACCTCATCGCACAGGCGCCGCTCCGATCGAATGCCGAAGCAGTAACCGATCAAGAGCATCCGGATCATCAGCTCGGGATCGATCGAAGGCCGACCGATGCTGCTGTAGAAAGGCGCCAGGTCCCGCCGGACCTGTTCAAGATCGACAAACCTGTCAATCAACCGCAGCAAGTGATCAGTCGGGATATGTCTTTCGAGCGAGAACTCATAGAACAACGCGGTCTGTTCGACTTGCCGATGCCCCATCATGATCTTCAGTCCTGCCAATTAGACAGACTGAATCACTGATATCTCTGCGTCGCAACAGCTGCTTTTTTCAACAGAATCGGCCCTCAACGAACATTCGCTTATGCAGCGTCAATGTCCGATGTTGTGGACAATGCGGGCTTCGCCGTCGCACGCGCGTACTCGACTCTTGAAGACACGTCCTGAGGCCGCCTGTCCCAATCGCTGGGGACAGACGGCGGCTTCTGAAGGCGCTAGGCTTGTTCGTTGGTTGGCACACAAGGGAGCGAAGCTTGAGCACCGCGCCGCGCATCGACATCGACCCGGCCGCATTCTGGGCCGATCCCTATCCGATGCTCGCGACAATGCGCAAGGAGGCGCCGATTGCCTTCGTGCCGCAGCTCGGCTCGACGCTGCTGACGAGCCGCGACGACATCTCGATTTCCGAGAAGCAGATCGACGTGTTCTCCTCGCACCAGCCCGCAGGTCTGATGAACCGACTGATGGGCCATAACATGATGCGAAAGGACGGCGAGGCGCACCAGGTCGAGCGCCGCGCCATGTTTCCGACGGTGTCGCCGAAGACGGTGAAGGCGCATTGGACCGCGCAGTTCCAGGCGCATGCCGACCGCATCATCGATCGCATCGAACCGGGGCGGATCGACTTCATGCGCGATTTCGCGCTGCCCTTCTCCGGCGAGTGCCTGAAGTCGATCACCGGCCTCACCAATATCGGCTTTCAGGAGATGGATGCGTGGTCGCAGGGCATGATCGAGGGCATCGCCAATTATGCCGGCGATCCCGCGATCGAGGCGCGCTGCCACGCCGCGACGTCGGGCATCGACGCCGCGATCGACGACATCCTGCCGGTGATGCGCAAGCATCCAGACCAGAGCATTCTCGGCGTGCTCCTCGCCTCCGGCATGTCGATGGAGAGCGTGCGCGCCAATGTGAAACTCGCGATCTCCGGCGGCCAGAACGAGCCGCGCAAGGCCATCGCCGGCACAGTATGGGCGCTGCTGACCCATCCCGAGCAGCTCAATCTCGTGCGCAAGGGCGAAGTGTCCTGGCTCCAGGCGTTCGAGGAATATGCCCGCTGGATCTCGCCGATCGGCATGTCGCCGCGGCGTATTGCAAAGCCGTGGAGCATCCGCGACGTGTCATTCGAGCTCGATGAGCGCGTGTTCCTGATGTTCGGCTCGGCCAATCGCGACGAGAAGCATTTTGAGCGCGCCGACCAGTTCGACGTGCGACGAGACACGTCCAAGAGCGTCGCCTTCGGCGCCGGTCCGCATTTCTGCGCCGGCGCCTGGGCCTCGCGCGCCATGATCGCCGACGTCGCGCTGCCGACCGTGTTCGCGCGCGCGGGGCAGCTCGAGATCGCCGATGACGAGGAGGTGCGGATCGTCGGCTGGGCGTTCCGCGGCCTGCAGAATTTGCCGGTCAATTGGCCTCATTAGGTCGGCCGGGCCCCTCCATCCCGAAGCGCCGCCATGATGCCATCTTGCTCCTGTTTTGCCCGACGAGTCAAACGAACTTCGGATAATGCGTAAGTCATTGTTTTCGCACGCCCTGGCTACTGTGCATGGGGTTGTTTTTGCGGTTTTGGTTCCGGCCGGGAGTCTCGAGACCGAACCCGCGCGGCCTTCACATCCGCGTGCAGAAAAATTCCATCTTCATTCGCTCCGCCGCTTGAAAGATTAATCACGCGCTTCGCCGCGCGCGCAGTGCTCGCATCGCTATTTTCCCGAGCGTCTCGACAGCTTTCGGAGCGCGCCCCATCATTCACGAGACCTGAATGAATGACGGCCGCACGCGGCCGGGAGCTTGGAATGCATCGTCGCGACTTCTTGAAACTCTCTGCCGGAACTGCCGCCGCTGCCGCCTTCGTCTCGCGCGCCAAGGCGCAAGGCGCGGTGAAGGAAATTCGCATCGGCTACCAGAAGACCGGCGTGCTCGTCATCGCGCGCCAGCAGGCCGCCCTGGAGAAACATTTTTCTCCGCAAGGCATCGAGGTGAAATGGATCGAGTTCTCCTCGGGCCCGCCGATGATGGAGGCGATGAACGTCGGCAGCCTGGACTTTGGTTCGGTCGGCGATTCCCCGCCGGTGTTCGCCCAGGCGGCGGGCGCGGCGATCGTCTATGCCGCCGGCCAACCCATCACCAACGGCCAGGGCATCTTGGTGCCGAAGGATTCCCCGATCCGCACGATCGCCGACTTGAAGGGCAAGCGCATCGGCTTCACCAAGGGGTCCAGCGCGCACAACGTCGTGGTGCAGACGCTCGAGAAGGCGGGGCTCGCCTATGCTGACATCACGCCGATCTATCTGACGCCGCCGGACGCCGGCCCCGCCTTTGCCAATGGCAGCATCGAGGCCTGGGCGATCTGGGATCCGTATTTCGCGATCGGTGAGACCAAGCAGAACGGCCGCATCCTGATCAATTCGCGCGAGGTTACCAAGACCAACTCCTTCTACATCGCGAACCGCGAGTTCGCGAAGAACCACGGAGTGGTCCTGCAACAGATCGTCGATGTGACGACCGCGGCCGGTAACTGGGCCGAGCAGCACCGCGACGAGGTCGCCAAATCGCTTGCCGCGATCACCGGCGTCCCGCTGGACATCCAGACCGTCGCCGCCAACCGCGCGAACTTCGTGGTCGGCCCAGTCACCGACGACATCGTCGCGACCCAGCAGGGCGTCGCCGACCGCTTTCATAGGCTCGGCCTGATCCCGAAGCCGATCGTCATCCGCGACATCGTCTGGCGCAACCCGGCAGCCTGATCGTGCCCACCACTCTCCCGATTTCAAAAGGTTTGAACATGAGGCGTATCATTCAGCGTCTGATCGCGGCCATCGTGCTGTCGATCGGCATCGTCGCCGCTGCGGTCGGCACCTCCTACGGGCAGGACAAGGTGGTCCGCATCGGCTATCAGAAATATGGCAAGCTGCTGCTGCTCAAGAGCAAGGGCACGCTGGAGCCGAAGCTCGCCGCCGATGGCTACAGGGTGGTGTGGACCGAATTTCCCTCCGGTCCGCCGCTGCTCGAAGCGCTCAATGTCGGCGCAATCGATTTCGGCAACACCGGCGAAGCTCCGCCGATCTTCGCGCAGGCCGCCGGCGCCCCGATCCAGTATGTCGCCTATGAACCGCCGGCGCCGAAGGGCGAAGCGATCTTGGTGCCGAGGAACAGCCCGCTGAAGTCGGTCGCCGACCTCAGGGGTAAGAAGGTCGCGCTGAACAAGGGCTCCAACGTCCACTATCTTCTGGTCAAGGCGCTGGAGAAGGCGGGCGTCAAATATTCGGAAGTTGAGCCGGTGTTCCTGGCGCCGGCCGATGCACGCGCCGCATTCGAGCGCGGCGCGGTCGATGCCTGGGTGATCTGGGATCCATTCCAGGCCGCAGCGGAGGCCGCCACCGGTGCGCGCATGCTCGCCGACGGCACCGAGATCGTCGCCAACTACCAGTTCTATTTCTCCTCCAAGAAATTCCTCGAAGCCAACCCGAAGATCGTCGACATCGTGCTCACGGAGCTGAGCGCAGTCGACGACTGGGCCAGGGGCGACATCCATGCGGTGGCCGAGCAGCTCGCGCCGTCGATCGGTTTGTCGGTCCCCGTGGTCGAAGTGGCGCTGAAGCGGCAGGCCTACGGCGTCAAGCCGATCACCGATGCCGTCATCGCCGACCAGCAGCAGGTTGCCGACGCGTTCTTCGCGCTGGGCCTGATCCCCAAATCCATCAAGATTTCCGACGTGGCTCGGAAATCAGGATCATGAGCAACACCATGAGTAAGCAAGCGAACGCCAACATCCTCTGGTTTCTGCCGACCCACGGCGACGGGCGCTATCTCGGCACCGGCATCGGCGGCCGTGAGGTCAATTTCAACTATCTGCGCCAGATCGCCCAGGCCGCCGATCAGCTCGGCTATTTCGGCGTGCTGCTGCCGACGGGGCGGTCTTGCGAGGATTCCTGGATCGTTGCCTCCTCGGTGGCGCCGTTCACCGAGCGGCTGCGCTATCTCGTGGCCGTTCGTCCGGGCCTGCAATCGCCGAGCGTGGCCGCACGCATGACGGCGACGCTCGATCGCATCTCGAACGGTCGGCTTCTCGTCAACGTCGTCACGGGCGGCGATCCCGTCGAGAACAAGGGCGACGGCATTTTCCTCGGCCATGACGAGCGCTACGAGGTCACCCGCGAGTTTCTCAACGTCTATGGCGATCTGCTCGCCGGCAAGACCGTGAATGCCGAGGGCAAGCATATCCATATCGAGGGCGGCAAGCTCTTGTTTCCGCCGGTGCAGTCGCCGCGCCCGCCGCTCTATTTCGGCGGTTCGTCGGATGCCGGCATCGATGTCGCGGTCGACACCGTGGACAAATATCTCACCTGGGGCGAGCCGCCGGCTCTTGTTGCCGAGAAGATCGCGAAGGTGAGGGACGTCGCCGCCGCGCGCGGCAGAAAGCTGTCCTTCGGGATCCGGCTTCACGTGATCGTCCGCGAGACCAATGAAGCGGCCTGGGGTGCCGCGAACGAGCTGATCAAGCATGTCAGCGAGGAGACCATCGCGCTGGCGCAGAAGAATTTTGCCCGTATGGACTCCGTCGGCCAGCAGCGCATGGCGCAGCTCCACGGCGGCAGGCGCGACAGGCTGGAGATCGCTCCGAACCTGTGGGCCGGCGTCGGCCTGGTGCGCGGCGGCGCCGGCACGGCGCTGGTCGGCGATGCCCAGACCGTCGCCACGCGCATCAGGGAGTATCAGGATCTCGGCATCGATACCTTCATCATGTCGGGCTACCCGCATCTGGAGGAAGCCTATCGCTTTGCCGAGCTGGTCTTCCCGCTGCTCGCGCTGGAGCAGCCCAGCAACGTGACGAAGCTGCACTTCAACGGCGGCCCCTTCGGCGAAACGGTCGGCAGCGATTTCCGTCCGCAGCATCGGGTGTCGCAATCATGAGCGTGATCGACGGCATTGCCCTTCCGCGCAGCGTCCGCCTGCCGCGGGCAGACGGCCTCATTCAGTGGATCGTGCCGCTCGCCATCATCGCGATCTGGCAGGTCGCGAGCGTCACCGGCTTCGTGCCGACGCGGGTGCTGCCGGCGCCGAGCGACGTCGTGCTCGCAGGCTGGAAGCTGCTGCTCTCCGGCGAGCTCGTTCGCAACATCTGGGTCTCGTTCTGGCGCGCCTCGATGGGCTTTTTAATCGGCGGCAGCATCGGCTTCGCGTTCGGGCTTGCCAACGGCCTGTCGCAGCTCGCGGCCAAGCTCACCGACACCACGCTGCAGATGGTGCGCAACGTGCCGCATTTGGCGCTGATCCCGCTGGTCATCCTGTGGTTCGGCATCGACGAGAGCGCAAAGCTGTTCCTGGTGGCACTCGGAGTCTTCTTCCCGATTTACCTCAACACGCTGCACGGCATCCGCACCGTCGATCCGCAGCTGATCGAGATGGGCCGCATCTACGGCATGACCGACGGCGAATTGTTCCGCCGGGTGATCTTCCCGGGCGCGCTGCCCTCGATCTTCGTCGGCATCCGCTTCGCGCTCGGAATCATGTGGCTGACCCTGATCGTCGCCGAGACCATCGCAGCCTCCTCGGGCCTCGGTTACATGGCGATGCAGGCGCGCGAGTTCATGCTGATCGACGTGGTCGTGCTCTCGATTCTGATCTATGCCCTGCTCGGCAAGCTCGCCGACAGCGCCTCCCGCGTGCTGGAGCGCCTGACGCTCTCCTGGCACCCCGCCTTCCAGAAACGTTGAGAGTGACATGCAGACAGCGGTTCGTAGCTCCCTTCCGGAAACCGACCTCGCCAGCCGCGCCAATTTCGCGCCACATGCCCGTGTGGTGCGCGAGGACCGCCCGGCGACTGCCGCGGGTTTGCCGCTCAGCATCCGGGGCTTGCGCAAATCCTTCGGCGACAACGAGGTGCTGCGCGGCATCGATCTGCACATTCCCGCCGGCCAGTTCGTCGCCATCGTCGGCAAGAGCGGCTGCGGCAAGAGCACGCTGCTGCGGCTCATCGCCGGCCTGGAGAAGATCGACGCCGGCAGCATCAGCTTCGGCCATGATATCCAGCCCGAGGACATCCGCGTCATGTTCCAGGAGCCGCGGCTGTTGCCCTGGGCGCGTGTGCTCGCCAATGTCGAGGTCGGGCTCGGCCGCGATCGCGCGTCGGAGGATGCGCATGCGCGCGCCGAGAAAGCCCTGAGTGAGGTCGGGCTGGCCGAGAAGCGCGACCAATGGCCGTCGGTGCTGTCGGGCGGCCAGAAGCAGCGCGTCGCGCTCGGTCGCGCGCTGGTCTCCCGGCCGCGCGTGCTCGCCTTCGACGAGCCGCTCGGTGCGCTGGACGCGCTGACCCGGATTTCGATGCAGCGCCTTTTGGAGCGCGTCTGGCGCGACCAGGGCTTTACCGCGATCCTTGTCACCCACGACGTCTCCGAAGCCGTCGCGCTGGCAGACCGGGTGTTGGTGATCGAGGAGGGCCGGATCGCTCATGACGTCACGGTTAACGCGGCCCGGCCGCGTCAGCGTGGCTCAACAGAGCTTGCCGGCCTCGAAGGCTCGATCCTGAGCCACCTGTTATCGGCGGACGATCGTACCTAAATACAGGGAACCCCGCTTCGGGGAGCAACGCCATGAATGTAGTGCCTCGCGATCTCATGACCGAAATCCCCGTCTCGTCCGCCGATTTCCGCGGCGCCATGCGCCATCTCACCGGCGGCGTCAGCGTCATCACCGCCGGGCGGGGCAGCGACATCAGCGGCATGACGGTGACCTCGGTGAGCTCGCTGTCGGTCGAGCCGCCGACGCTGCTGGTCAGCATCAATCGCGAGGCCTCGTCCTTTCCGCTGATCCGCCGCCATGGTGCCTTCGGCGTGAACATCCTCAATGCCGATCAGCTCGATGTCGCCGAACGTTTTGCCGGCAAGGGCGGGTTGAAGGGCGCCGACCGCTTCGCGGGCGCCCAATGGGTGAGGGCGGTGTCGGGCGTTCCGCTCCTGGTCGGCGCCTTGTCGGCGTTCGATTGCGAGGTCGAGGAGATCATCGAGCGGCATTCGCACGGCGTCGTCATCGGCCGTGTCAGGGATATCAAAAGCTCGAGGCGGACTGCGGCGCTGGCTTATTGGCACGGCCAGTACGTGGCCGTCGACCAGGACGAAGACGCGGTCAAACTTGCAGACGTCAGCGTCCCTGCGCGCGCCCGGCGCGGCATTTGATCGCCGCGATCGCTCTGGCGCAAGGCTGGCGTTTTCCCCGCCACCGCTTTAGAAGCGCCTGAGCCCGCCGGATCGGAGGCGGCAATGGAGCGGATGGATGAAGCGCGTCGCGACCTGGGCCTTCTACGCCATCGGCGCGCTCGCGATTGCCTATCTCGCGCTCTACGCCTACGCGATGTTCAGCGGCGAACCGATCGTGCCGGGCGACCCCATCCACATCTTCCGCAGGCCCGACGCGCCGAGTTATTCGTAGAGCTTGGCAGGTCTCGCAAGGTGGGCAAAGCGAAGCGTGCCCACCACTTCTACCCAGTGAAGCCAAATGGCGGGCACGGCGCAAGCGCGCCTTTGCCCACCCTACGGCGCCTCCCTCACCCTCTTAGAATCGCCAGCGCCAGCGCCTGCGCGCGCGGCACGATGCTGTCGAGTTCGAGATATTCCTCCGGCGTGTGCGCGAGCCCGCCGACCGGCCCAAGGCCGCAGATGGTCGGCGTGCCCACCGCGGCGGTGAAGCCGGAATCGGCGCAGCCGCCCGAGAACTCGCCCTGGAGCGTGGCAAGGCCAACCTCTCTTGCCGCGGCCCGATAGCCTTCAAACAGCGCCTTCGATTCCGCGCTCTGCACCACCGGCACGAACTCGCCCTTGATGGTCAGCGTCGCGCTGGTGCCCGGCACATAGGACGTCGCGATGATCTGCTCGATCGCGGTCATCACCGTCGCGCGGTCTGCGGGATCGACATATCGCAGATCGATCTGGCCTTCCGCGTGAGGCGCCGTGGTGTTGACGGATTGTCCGCCCGAGACCAAGCCGACATTGAGCGTGATACCCTTGTCGAGATTGGTCAGCGCATGGATCTGCACGATCTTGTGCGCGAGCTCGCCGATCGCGCTGACGCCGGCGGCGAAATTGGCGCCGGAATGGGCGGCTTTGCCGGTGATGGCGAAATGCATGAAGATGCCGCCCTTGCGCCCGGTGACGATATTCCCCATGGGGCGGCCCGGCTCGGCGTTGAACACGGCGCGCGCGGCGCGCCCTTCGCGCTCGATCACCGGCCGCGAGGACGGCGAGCCGATCTCCTCGTCCGAGGTGATCAGCAGCTTGATTGGATGCGGATTGCCGCCGAACTTGTGGAAGGCGGTCGCCACGAACACGTTCATGACCAGCCCGGACTTCATGTCGGCCACGCCGGGTCCATAGGCGCGGCCATCCCTGATGGTGAACGGACGCCGTCCGGCCTCGCCCTTGCCGAACACGGTGTCGCGATGCCCCATCAACAGGACAGGCTTCTCGTTGCTGCCGGGCTTTGCGATTTCGGCATGGATCGCGTCGCCAAACGTGCCGTGGCTTTCGCGGCGGAACGGAATGCCGTGCTCGGAAAAATGCCGCTCGAACTGCGCACCGACCGCATCGACACCTTCCTTGTCGTAAGATCCGGAATCGATGTTCACGACATCGCGCAACAGATCGATCATCGCCTGCCGCTGCGACGCCAGCCAGTCCGTGATTTGAGCTTCCGACATGTTTGTCCTCGTGTGGTTCTCGCGGAGTTATAGAGCTTGGCGCGCGGATGGCCTAGCCACGGGGCGCGGTTCCGTCACGCGAAGGATGCTCTTGAGGTTCGTCATTGCGAGCCAACGGGTCCGCGCAAAGCGCGGCCCGATGACAGGCTCCGCGAAGCAATCCGGAGTGTCGCCGCGGAGGGATTCTGGATTTGCTTCGCTGCGCTCGCAATGACGAGGTTGGCAGCCTGCATCAAACAAGGTGCCCGGGACGGGCCCGGGAATCTACATTCTCGATCAGCGTGAGCGCCGCCTACGCCCCTACCATCGGCATGCGCGGATATTCGCCCGGGGTGCCTGCGGGCGGGATCGGGATGCCGCCGTCGGCGTATTCGTTGAGCTTGTTGCGCAGTGTGCGGATTGAGATTCCTAAGATGTTGGCGGCATGGGTGCGGTTGCCGAGGCAGTGCTTCAGCGTCTCCAGGATGAGGTCGCGCTCGACATCGGCGACGGTGCGGCCCACGAGCGCACGTGTCACCTGCTCGGCGGCCATCGTCGCATGCGCCACGGCCGGCGCGGTCCTGGCGAGGTCGAGGCGGTCACCGTCCGGCGTGATGATTGCGTCGGCGCCGATCTCGTCGCCCTGCGCCATCAGCACCGCGCGATGCATGGTGTTTTCGAGCTCGCGGACGTTGCCCTGCCAGCGGTTGGTGGAGAGCACGCGGCGCGCCTCCGTCGAAATCGGGCGCAGCGGCACGCCGTTGGCCTCAGCATATTTCTTCACGAAGTGCTGGGCGAGCTCGAGGATGTCGGCGGGGCGCTCGCGCAGCGGCGGGATCTTCAAATTCACGACGTTGAGACGGAACAGCAGATCCTCGCGGAACGTGCCTTCGCGCACGGCCTCAGCCAAATTGCGGTTCGAGGTCGCGATGATGCGGATGTCGACGGCGACAGGCTTGGTGCCGCCGACGCGATCGATCACGCGCTCCTGGATGGCGCGCAACAGCTTCGATTGCAAGCGGACGTCCATCTCCGAGATTTCGTCGAGCAGCAGCGTGCCCCCCGTCGCCTCTTCGAACTTGCCGATGCGGCGGGCGATCGCACCGGTGAAGGCGCCCTTCTCGTGACCGAACAGCTCGGATTCCAGCAGATGCTCAGGGATAGCGGCGCAGTTGATCGAGATGAACGGACGCTTGGCGCGGGCCGAGCGGGTGTGGACGTAACGGGCCAGCACTTCCTTGCCGGTGCCGGACTCGCCGGTGATCATCACCGAGGCGTCGGAGCCTGCGATCTGCTGGGCAAGCTTGATCACCTTGGCCATCGCCTCGTCGCGATAGACCAGCTCGCGGGAATCGTTGGCAACGGCAGCCAGCACCGCGGCGATCAGCTCCGGATCCGGCGGCAGCGGGATGTATTCCTTGGCGCCGGCATGGATCGCGGCGACCGCGGCGCGGGCGTCATTGGTGATGCCGCAGGCGACGATCGGAGCGTGGATGTGCTCCGCCTCCAGCCGCATCACGAGGTCGCGGATGTCGAGCGCGACGTCGACCAGCAGGAGGTCGGCGCCCTTGCCGCTGCGCAGGACGCGCATCGCCTGCTCGTGATCCTCAGCATGGGTCACGGTGGCGCCGTTCTCCATCGCGATCTTGGTGGCCGTGGTGAGCTGGCCCTTCAAGGTGCCAACGATGAGAAGCCGCATGTCAGTCTCCTGTCCGTCTGGTCGCGCCGTCGCGCGTCATTGTCTTTATTCGTGCTAACCGCGTTCGGTCTTGATGATTTCGGTCATGGTCACGCCGAGCTTGTCTTCGACCAGCACCACCTCGCCGCGGGCGACGAGGCGGTTGTTGACGTAGATGTCGATGGCCTCGCCGACGCGGCGATCGAGCTCGAGCACGGTGCCGGGCCCGAGCTTCAAGAGCTCGCCGACATCCATCTTGGAGCGGCCGAGCACGGCCGAGACTTGCACCGGCACGTCGAACACGGCTTCGAGGTCGGCAGCGACGCGCGACGCATATTCGTCCTCGGTATAGCCGACATCGGTACCGGTCGGCGGCATCGGGCCGTTGAGATCGGGCAGCGGGACCTGTCCGTCGGTGTCGCTCATGGCTTAATTCCCCCTGCGGGACGCGATGTAGCGTCCGACCATTTCGTCGATCTTGGCCGCGATGGCGCCGCGCTCCAGCACGACGCCGCCATCGGCCCATTCGATCCGGCAGTCGCCGGTGGCAATCTCCGGCTCGGCAAGGATCACCAGCCGGCCCTCGAAGCCGCTCTGCTTGGCGAGCCGCTCGATCTTGTCGCGCGCAGCGTCGTAGAGCGCGTCGTTGATGCGGACGACGAGATGCGGCGTCGCCACCAAATGCGAGAAGCAGTCCTTGACGAGTGCAACGATCTCGCCGAGCGGCTCGGCGGCGACCAGATCGGCGCACAGCTTGCGGGCCACCGCGACCGCGACGTCGACAGCCTCGGTCTCCATCTTGGATTCGATGTTGCCGATCCCGGAGGCGATGCCCCGGATCGCGATGTTGATCTCCTCCATGGCCAGCGCAACGCGGCGGTCGCTCTCGGCCTTGGCCTCGCGCTGGCCGGCGGCAAAGCCGTCCTGATAGGCGCGTGCCTCGGCTTCAGCGATCTTCTGGGCGATCTCGGACGCCGTCGCGGGCTTCTCGCGGGTCGAGCGTTCGGGTGCGGCGAAGTCGGTATCGAACAGGAATTTTGCCGGAGCGCCCATCAGTACACCAGCTCGTCGTCGGCGCGGTTCTTGGTCAGCATGATCTCGCCCTTGGCGGCGAGGTCCTTGGCGAGGTTGACGAGCAGCGCCTGCGCCTCGTCGACATCGCGCAGACGCACGGGGCCCATCGCCGCCATGTCGTCCTGGAGCATCTTGGCCGCGCGCGATGACATGTTGCCGAAGAAGAAGCTGCGGACGTCCTCGTTGGCGCTCTTGAGCGCGACGCCGAGCTTGTCCTTGTCGACGTTGCGCATCAGGGTCTGGGCCGAGCCGGAATCCAGCTTGACGAGGTCGTCGAAAGTGAACATCAGCGCCTTGATGCGCTCGGCCGATTCCCGATTGTCCTCTTCCAGTGACGTGATGAAGCGGGTCTCGGTCTGGCGGTCGAAATTGTTGAAGATTTCCGCCATCACCTCGTGGGCGTCGCGGCGGCGGGTCTGCGACAGGTTGGACATGAACTCGGTGCGCAGCGTCTTCTCCACGCTCTCGATCACCTCCTTCTGCACCGCTTCCATCTTCAGCATGCGGTTGACGACGTCGAGCGCGAGTTCCTCGGGGAAAATGCCGAGCACACGGGCGGCGTGCTCCGGCTTCAGCTTCGACAGCACCACCGCGATGGTCTGCGGATATTCGTTCTTGAGATAGTTCGCGAGCACCTCTTCCTGCACGTTGGAGAGCTTTTCCCACATGTTGCGGCCGGCGGGGCCGCGGATCTCGTCCATGATGCCGTTGACGCGCTCCGGCGGCAGGTACTGCTGCAGCAGCCGCTCAGTGGCGTCGAAATTGCCCATCAGCGCGCCCGAGGCCGACATGCGCGAGACGAATTCGAGCAGCATGTCCTCGACGGTGTCGACCTCGACGGTGCCGAGCGTCGACATCTCCAGCGAGAGCTGGCGCACCTCGTCGTCGTCGAGCAGCGACCAGATCTTGCCGCCGTATTGCTCGCCGAGCGCCAGCATCAGGATCGCGGCGCGCTTCGGTCCGGACAATTGCTCGGCCGGCTTGCCGTCCTTGGCACGGGTGTTGGCCCGCTGACCGAGCGTGGAGATCACGCTGGTGATGTCGTTGCTGTTGGCGTTTTGCAATGCGGCGGCCATGTCAGATCACTTCTTGATTCAGTTAGCTTGGGTTATTTCGCGGGTTCGGCCAGCCACTGGCGGACGATGGCGACGGTTTCGTTGGGATTGCGCTCGGCGAGCTCGCCGACACGATGAACAGACTGGGCGTGGACCTGGCCCTGGATGGTGGCGACGTCGATCGCGCTTGCGGCGGCGTTCGGCAGGAGCGGCTGGCCGGCGGGCACGGCCTCTTCGGAGCTCGCCGGGCCGCTGAGCACGCCGGAGATGGCGGCAGCCATCTCGTCGGAGGCCAGGATGCGCTTGACCAGCGGGCGGATCACCAGGAACAGCACGACCAGGCCGAGCAGCATCATCACGCCGAGCTCGACGAAGTACATGACGTCGTCCTTGGTGAACTGGAGCATGCCAAGGAAGCCGCCAGGCTCGCCGATCGGCGCGGTTGAGGGGGCGTCGGCAAAGCGCAGATTGACGACCTCGACCTGATCGCCGCGCTTCTGGTCAAAGCCGATCGCCGAGCGCACCAGCGCTGCGATGCGGTCGAGCTGCTCCTTGGTGCGGTCTTGATAGGCGAGCTCGCCTTTGTCGTTTTTGGAATAGATGCCGTCGACCAGCACCGCGACCGAGATGCGGTTCACCCGGCCGGCCTCGGTCACTTCGGTCTTGGTGATGCGGGAGATCTCGTAATTGTTGGTCTCTTCGCTCTTCTTGCTCTGGTCCTTGGCCGCGACGCCGTTGTTCTGCTGGTTGCCGGGCAGCTCGTTGTTGACGGTGACCTGGCCGTTGTTATCGGCGGTCATGCTCTGCTCTTCACGGGTCTGGCTCGAGCGCAGCACGCGGCCTTCGGGGTCGAATTTGTCCGAGGTCTGGGTGACCTTGTTGAAGTCGAAATCGGCGGAGAGCTGCACGCGGGCGCGTCCCGAGCCGACCACGGAGGAGACGATGTCCTCGACCTGCTTGCGCATCCGCTTCTCGAAGGCGATGCGGCGCTCGTCGCCGACCGCCTGCTCCGGATCGGTCGCGGCGCCGTCGGCGAGCAGCTGGCCGGCCTCGTCGACGATTGAGACCCGCTGCGGCTTCAGCCCGTTGACGGCGGAGGCGACGAGGTGGCGGATGGCGCGGATCTGCTGGGCTTCCAGTGAGCCGCGGACGCGGACCACGATCGAGGCCGACGGCTCTGGCGCCTCGCGCGCGAACAGCGGGCGCTCGGGCAGCACGAGGTGAACGCGGGCGGCCTGGATGCGGTCAATGGCGCGGATGGTGCGGGCGAGCTCGCCCTCGAGGGCGCGAAGGTGATTGATGTTCTGGACGAAAGAGGTGGTGCCGAGCGCATCCGACTTGTCGAACACCTCGTAGCCGACGCCGCCCCCCTTCGGCAGGCCGCCCTCGGCGAGCTTCATCCGCAGGCGCGTGACCTTGTCCTTGGGCACCATGATGATGGAGCCCTCGTTGCGGATCTCGAACTGGATACCCTGGCGTTCCAGGTCCTTGATGATGCCCGAGGAATCCTCGACGCTGAGGTCCGTGAACAGGGTCGTCATCTGCGGCGTGGTGACGCGCATGATGACGAACGCGAAAAAGCCGATGAGCGCGGCGGTGACCGCGATCATCGCCCCGAATCGGGCGGCTCCGATACTTTTCAAAAAGTCCGCAAGACCTTGCAAGCAACCGCCCCAACCAGCTTCGGCCGCTTTCACTGGAAAGGCCGAGTGGGCAATTATTGCCTAGGTGATGGTTTCGATATGGTTAACGACGGTTAAGAGGTCGGACAAAAGTTAACGTCATGAAAAAAATCGGCCTCGCAGGGCGAGGCCGATTTTCGTCAAAAGCCGCAGGTTTCCGGATCGCTTACTGGCGATATTGCTGGATGCGGGTGGTGCGAAGACCCGCCAGACCGTGCTGGTCGATGGAAAACTGCCAGGAGAGGAATTCGTCGACCGTCAGGGTATAACGGCTACAGGCCTCCTCGAGGGAGAGAAGTCCGCCACGGACGGCGGCGACGACCTCGGCCTTGCGGCGGATGACCCAGCGTTTGGTGCCGGGTGCAGGCAGATCCGCGATCGTCAACGGACTGCCGTCCGGCCCGATGACGTATTTTACCCTCGGGCGATGGGGTTCTGTCATGGCGTACTCACAAACTCTCAACCACTGAACTCACGCCATGACCCTACGCGTCGCGGCTTAAAAATCCGCTAAGCCTAAGGCTTCAATACAATTCTCGTTGAAACTGGCTGGAACGCGCTCGTCTCCGCGGGCGGGACGGGGGCGTCCAGGCCGGTCAGGGAGCATTTCGTAAATACTTTACTAACGAACGAGGCCTGCGCGCGGTGTTGGGAGGCCCCAAATTGTCCTCCGGCGAAGGCCGCGACCCCAGCAGATTGGCGAGGACTCCTGATGAGAAAGTCTTTTGCAGTGCTGCTACCAGGGCCTCATCGATGGATCACGCGGCAAGGTCCTGGCTTTCGCCGGAACGACACCCAGTGTGTAGCGGCACCTCTCTTAATTGCTGGCGGTGGCGATGATGCTCTTGACCTGGCTCAGGGTGTAGCTGGCGCCGTCGATGGTGAGCAGCGGCGGCGACTGGGTCAGGTCGACCGAGGATACCGTGCCCTGCACCTGCGCGGCGATGCCGACAGTGTTGTTCGCTACATCCTTGCCGGTGGCCGAGATCGTGTACTTGCCGTCGGGCCATTGCGTGCCGTCATTGCCCATGCCGTTCCAGGTGAAGGGGATGTCGGTGCCGGCGGCGGCGGTATATTTGCCGGTGAACACGGTCTGACCGCTGGCATTTGCGACGGTGATGTCGACGGTCGAATCGGAGGGCACGTTGAGATGCCAGGTCGCCGATGAATTCTTCATGGTCGCGGTCGAGCCGTCGACCAGGGCGGTCTTGCCGACGAAGCCCAGCGCCTGGGTTGCCTGCGTGGTCTGCTGGAGGGTGACGAGCTGGGCCAGCGAATCGTTGGTCTTGAGCTGCTGCTCGACGCCGGCGAACTGCACCAGCTGCTGGGTGAACTGGTTGGTGTCGAGCGGATCGAGCGGGTTCTGGTTCTGCAGCTGCGTCGTCAGCAGCGTCAGGAACGTCTGGAAATTGCCGGCGAGCGTCGCGCCGGTGGACGAGCCCAGGCTCGAGCTTGACGAGGATTTCGGGATGTCGGTCGTCCCGGAGACGACGGAAGGGGCGGTGGCGGCATTCGTGGTGGCCATGTCGAATACTCCTTACACTCTGATGTCGACGCCGCTGCTCGATCCGAGCGTGCGGCCGTAGCTGCGCCCGACGGGCACTGCTGCAACGGTTTCGTCCTCACTGATGATCAACCGGCGGGTATTGCCGCCATTGTCGTTGTCCTGGCCGGAGTTCTGGTTAGATGAATTCTGGTCGCGCAGGCTGAAGGACAACCCGCTGCTGCCGGTCTTGAAGCCGGCATCGTCGAGCGCGCGCTGCAGTTGCGGCGCATCCTGACGCAGCATTTGCAGCGTCTCCGGCTTTTCCACGGTGAGATGCGAGGTGACCTGGCCGTTGCGGTCGACATTGATACGGACGTCGATCCTGCCGAGATCGATCGGATCGAGGCTGATGTCGAACCGCGACTTGCCGGCGCGTATCGCAGCCGCGATCTCGATCGGGACGCCGCTGATCGGCACCGCCGTGTGGCTTGCCGAGGTCGCGGTGAGCGTCGCGGTCGAGGCGGTCGCAGCCGAGGTGGTATTGGTCAGCGGCGCCTGCACCGCGGAGGTGACTTGTGCGCTGGTATCCGTCGGGGCGACAGTCGCCTGCGGCCCCGCATGAGCGTGCGTGGCGGACGCGCCGGATGTCGCATCAGCGGTGCGCTCGGTGCCGACTGCCCTGGCGTCAGCCGTTCCGTCATCTGCCTGCGCCTTGGCGGCCTGCGGATGCGCGGCGGCGTCGAGGGTCGCTGCGCCCGCTGCTGGCGGCGTGGCGGCGTTTGCCTTGCCGGTGCCCTGGCCGATATTGGAGATGTCGGTCTGGCCCTGCGCCGTGGCCGCGGCCTTGAACGAGGTCTTCGGCGTGCCCTGGTCCACGGCGATCAGGCCGCCATTGGCTTTCGCATCGGTCGCGGTGGCTTCGCTCGTGGCGGTTGCGGTCTCGCCGAGCGTGGTCGTGGTGTCCGCATCGACCTTGGCGCTCGCGGTCTTGGCGCTCTTGTCGCCCGCGGTGGCGATGTCGGTCTTGGCGCCCTGGATCTGTGCTGCGGTGGAGGCGCTGGCGGCGAGGCCGGCGGCGGCGATGGTCAGGGGGGAGGCGGAGTTGGTGGTCTGGTTCGCAGCCGGATCGACTGGCACGACCGGGGCGGCAACGACGATCGCGTTCGGATCGGGCACGGCGATCGGGCTCGCATCGGTCGTTGCGGCGCTACCCGCATCGACGGCGGCGGTAAGAGTGTCGGTGCCGTCGGTCTTGTCCCCCCTGGTCTCGTCGGACGTGTCCGCCGATTTGGCGTCGGAGGCCTCCGCCTTGTCCTTGGTCTTGCCGGCGTCCTTGGCCGGATCGGTCATCGTGTCGCTCGTCTTGTCGTTCTCGTCATCGGTCTTGGCGGGCGCCGACGCGTCAGCGCCGTCACTCGCCCTGCTCTGCGAGGGCTCGTTTGCGGACGAGGTGTCGCGCGCATTTCTGTCCGAGGAGGGCGACGAAGCAGAGTCGCTCCGGCGCGGCACGGTGTCCTGCGCCTGCGAGCCTGTATTGTTGCTGATCGCCTGGGTGTTGCTGTCGACCAGTGAGCCGAAGGAATCGGCCGCGGACGTGTCTTTCGCGGCTTGCGACCGGGCAGGCTTCTGCTGCGCGCTTTGGACTTGCACGCTTGCCACGACATCTAACGTCCGACCAACCACAGGCGACCCCTTGGAAACTTCTATGGCATGGGGGTAGCAAGGAGCGGGCCAGGGTCCCTTCCTGAGTGTTTCGGCAATAAAATCAATGATTTGATGTCTCGGTGCGGCCGCCGCGCGCCTGCCGCGACTCCGTCATTTCTGCCTGCCCGGCAAGAATTGCCCTCAGCTGGCCGCCCGCGTGATTGCTTCACCGGAATGCGGCCTATATTAAAGAGGTCACTCTCAGCCGCTTTCGACCGGGGCCCTCGTGCCTTTCGGGAACTGAAGTTCCCGGGGATCGCCGATGTCCCGCGAGAAGCAAGAAATCGCGGATGCGCCGCGCGCTGCCGTCAGAATCTAAGGCCGATGCTCAACAGTCTGGATCTCGAAGGCCGTCCTGAGGATACCAGGGTCGTCGTTGCCATGTCGGGCGGCGTCGATTCCTCGACGACGGCTGCGTTGCTCAAGGCTGAGGGTTACGACGTGGTCGGCATCACGCTCCAGCTCTATGATCATGGTGCCGCGACCCATCGCAAGGGCGCCTGCTGCGCCGGCCAGGACATCCACGACGCCCGCGACGTCGCCGCCAAGCTCGGCATTCCCCATTACGTGCTCGACTACGAGGACCGTTTTCGCGAATCCGTCATCGACAACTTTGCCGACTCTTACGCGCTCGGCGAGACGCCGGTGCCGTGCATCGAGTGCAACCGCTCGGTCAAGTTCCGCGATCTCCTGAAGACCGCGCGCGAACTGGGCGCCACCGCGCTCGCCACCGGCCACTACGTCGCCTCGCGCCGCCTCAATGACGGCTCACGCGCGCTGGTCTGCGCAGCCGACAGCGACCGCGACCAGAGCTATTTCCTATTCGCGACCACGCGCGAGCAGCTCGGCTTCCTGCGCTTTCCGCTCGGCGACATGACCAAGCCGCAGACGCGCGAGCTCGCGCGCCGGTTTGGGCTCGCGGTCGCCGACAAGCACGACAGCCAGGACATCTGCTTCGTGCCGACCGGGCGCTACACCGACATCATCACCCGGCTGCGGCCGAACGCGATGGACCCCGGCGACATTGTCGATCTCGATGGACGCGTGCTCGGCCAGCACAACGGCATCGCCAATTTCACCGTCGGCCAGCGCCGCGGCCTCGGCATCGCGGCGACCGCGCCGCTGTTCGTGGTGCGGCTGGATGCCGCAAACCGCCGCGTCGTGGTCGGTCCGCGCGATGCCCTGAAGATGCACCGCATCGTGCTGCGCGACGTCAACTGGATCGGCGATGGCGACATCGACGGCGCCATCGGCGGCGGCCTCGAAATGTTCGTGCGCGTGCGCTCGACCCGCAGCCCCCAGCCGGCGTGGCTGCGCGGCGGCAATGGCCATTACGAGGTCGAGCTCGTCGCCGGCGAGGAGGGCGTCTCGCCGGGCCAGGCCTGCGTGTTCTACGACGCCCCTAGCGGACAGGCGCGCGTGCTCGGCGGCGGTTTTATTCAGAGTGCCGCGGCGAAGCTTGCGAGCAGCACGGCAAGGCCGCTTGCTGAGGCGGTCCGCGGCTGACGGATGACGATATCAAGCACAACGGTCGGTCTGGGTTCACCTCTCCCCGGAGGGGAGAAGTCGGATTGCTGCTGGCCATGCGAAGCATCGTCCAGTGCAATCCGGGTGAGGGGCCGCGGCTGTGATTGAGACCGCAATCCCTCACCCGGATCGCATCTTCCGATGCGATCCGATCTCTGCTTGTGGGAGTGGTGGACTGAGCCCGCGGCCTTCACCTCTTCAACCAAGACTCTTTTCGTTTTAAGCATCCGGGGCAGAGGGGCATGGCAGCAGACATCTCGCGGGCCGGGGTCGAGAAGGCCTATGGCCGCTGGGCGCCGGTCTATGATCTCGTGTTCGGCAAGGTGTTCGACGCCGGACGGCAGTCGACTATCGCGGAGGCCGACCGCATCGGCGGCCGCATCCTCGACGTCGGCGTCGGCACCGGCCTGTCGCTCTCGGATTATGCGCGCACCACGAAAATCTGCGGCGTCGACATCTCCGAGCCGATGCTGCGCAAGGCGCAGGCGCGCGTGCGTGCGCTCAGGCTTTCCAATGTCGAAGTGCTCTCGGTGATGGACGCGAAGAATCTCGCCTTCCCCGAAAATTTCTTCGACGCGGTGGTTGCGCAATATGTCATCACCGCCGTGCCTGATCCCGAAGGCACGCTCGACGAATTCGTGCGTGTCTTGAAGCCCGGGGGCGAACTGATCCTCGTCAACCACATCGGCGCCGAGAGCGGCCCGCGAAAGCTGTTCGAACTCGCCTTCGCCCCCGTCGCCCGCCGCCTCGGCTGGCGCCCGGAATTCCCGTGGGCCCGCCTCGTCAACTGGGCCGCAAGGCACGGCGGCGTCACGCTTGCTGAGCGCCGCCCCATGCCGCCGATGGGACATTTTTCGCTGATCCGCTACCGCAAATCGTGATCGTGCGGGCAGGGAACGGGGCGCGCGAGACGCGCGTTTCCTTCCCATGCGCACGACATCAAACATCATCCTAGCGGGCCTCCTCATCGCCGCCTCTGGCAGCGCGATCGCGCAGGCCCCGCCCGCCCCGGCGACGCCGCCACAACAGACCGCGCCGCCATCCCCGCAACATGCGGCCAATTGTACACCGCAGGACCGCCCGAACCGTCCGGCTGACGGCACGACCACGGGCCAGTCCCGGGAACCGCTCGGCGACAAGCTGGCCAAATCCGAGGGCGTGCTCTGCCCGCCCTCCGGCATTGACCCCGAGATGCATGCCCCAGCGCCCGACACCGGCGGCAACACCCCGGTGATCCCACCCCCCGGCAGCCCTGGCGGCGACCCGAACGTGAGGCCGAAATAGGCCGATTCTTCGCCTCTCCCCCGCCTGCGGGGAGAGGCTGGAATCCGCACAAAAAGCGCGGATTCCGGGTGAGGGGACTCTCCGCCGGTCTGGCGCGTTAAGCAGGGCAATTCCGGCGGCGAAATCGACCGCTTTTCCACCTCGAGCGCCTTGGCGCGCCGAAGCTTTTAGCAAACGCGGATTGACTTCCCGCTGCCCCCTTCCTTATATGCCGCGCGTTCGCGAGATCGGCCTTATGCGCCGCCGCGATCCCTGTGGCGGGGTAGCTCAGCTGGTTAGAGCACGGGAATCATAATCCTGGGGTCGGGGGTTCGAGTCCCTCCCCCGCTACCAGATCCAGCGTAAACCCTTGATGTCCCAAGTCTTGGCCGATCGACATTTCGACGCGAGGGATGTCTCATTGATAGATCCGGAACGGTCGCTCATCAATGTCAAGCTAGCGCAAAACGAGCGCTCAGATCCGGGTCGCACACGCCCGGCTTGTCGCTGCGAGGCACTACATCTGGCAAATGGGGATCGTGGGAGCTTGCTGATCCTTTGGTGTTGGCAGACGGTGCGTGGCGATCCAGCGGTCTAAGCAATATCAGCGATCTCGCCAGCGCATCCTGGCGCAAACTGTGCCGAAACATCGGCGTAGCCCTCTTCGACCTGCCTTGAGGCAACTGAGCGAGCCGCATCTCCATCCGCTCAGCACCTTCATCGTGCGACCGAGCTGAGGGACGCAGCGGTTCCCCCAAAGGGGGCGCCGTTCCCGAGCGGATGGCCTGTTCGAGCGAGAATCGGGGCGACTCAATGCATGAGCAACGGACGAGAATCTCCGTAATACCCACGTCGTTTGAAGCGAAGTCCTGTGCACAGATGCCGATGCACCGCCTCAATCGACCCGTCGTGGCGTCATGACAGTCCCTTGGAGCTGCCGCGTAAACGTGCTCTGCCAAAGCCAGAATTCACACTCAAAATCAAAGCGTTGCTCCGATACCATCGCCTCACGGCCGCGTGATATTTGTGCAACATCGGCGCGAAAACGATCCACTTGAGGGCAAAACGGTGACGTCTTTCGTTGATTGATCAGGCCTCTTGGGCTCTTATCCAACCCGCGACGGAGGGGGGCATCCCGAGGTCGTCCCGTTCTAGGTGGTTCGCTTAAGTAGACCATCGTTACGAGGATGCGTTGATTTTCAACGTCTTTTCGCGGGTAGCTCAAATGGCTTTGTACGAGGATTTGTACGGGGCTTCAACTTGGAGGGTTAAAATGAAGTTCAAGGGCCTTTTGCTCGGTTCCGCGGCAGCTCTGCTCGCCGTTGGGGGAGCACAAGCGGCTGATCTTCCCGTAAAGGCCAAGGCGGTCGAATACGTGAAGATCTGCTCGCTCTACGGTGCGGGTTTCTACTACATCCCCGGCACTGACACCTGCATCAAGCTGGGTGGTTACCTGCGCGCTGAAGTCGCGCTGAACACAAATGCCGATTACAGCGGTCAGTTCACCGGCTCCGGTGGCGCGCACAACCGGCTGAGCAACTACTACACGATGCGTGCTCGTGAAGACCTTAACATCGACACGCGCACCGCGACCGAGTACGGCGTCGTCCGTACCTTCTTCGATGCCGTGTTCTCGTGGACGTCGGGTGGCTACACCGGCGCTGGTACTGGCCTGACAGGCGGTGCTACGGCCTACGACGCCGCCCCTGCAGGAACGGTTGGCAACGGCTCGGTCTCGGGTGGTGCGCTCGGCGTGTACTACGCCTTCATCCAGTTCGCCGGCTTCACCATGGGTAAGGCCGTGTCGCAGTTCGACGCGCCCTGGACTGGCTATCCCGGCAACAACTTTGACGCTCTCGTCGGCGGCGGCAACACGGTCACTGGTGTCAACCAGTTCACCTACACCGCTGACTTCGGTCAGGGCATCACGGCATCGTTCTCGGCGCAGGACCAGTCGGCCTACTATCAGGCGGGCAACATCAACCTTGGCGTCCCGGGCACGGTCCTTACGGCGGCAACTGGTACGGGTATCCTCGGCGGCGCCTATGGTCTCAACGACATCGGCGGCACGCGGTCGCCCGATCTGGTTGCGATGGTGCGTGTTGACCAGGCTTGGGGCCTGTTCCAGGCTTCGGTTGCCGCGCACGACAACCATGTTGGCTACTACGGTGCGTCCGAGGTGACGGGCCATCCGGACGACAAGTGGGGCTGGGCTGCTCAGCTGGCCTTGTCGATCAAGAACATCCCGACCGGCGCGGGTGACGTGATCAACGTTCAGGGTGTCTACACGGACGGCGCGACCCGCTACAACTTCCAGCCGACCGCCAACCCGGGAACTTGGTCCTCGTTTGGTAGCACTGGCTTGGCCGGCGCCTACCAGAGCATTGGCTTCGCCAGCGCTCCTGACACCGTGTTCGTGACCGGTGGGCAGCAGGAGAGCATCAAGACCTGGGGTGTGCGCGGTGCTTACACGCACAACTGGGATCCGTACTGGAACTCGGCCATTTACGGTGCTTACGCTCAGGTGAAATTCCCGGGCGGTGCGGCTGCAGCCGTTTGCGCAAACTTCTTCGCGCTCGTGGCGACCGCTGCCGGCACGACCTGTAACCCGGACTTCAACATCGCCCAGCTCGGCCTCATCACCCGCTGGACCCCGGTGAAGAACCTGACCTTCTCGGCGGACTTCAACTGGACCCATCTGGACCAGAAGTACTCGGGCGCTGTTGGCGTTCCCCTTCTGGCGACTGTGGCCAAGCCGGCGGCGACCTACGAGCTGAAGGATCAGGACAGCTTCACGCTGCTGCTCCGCGCCCAGCGCAACTGGTAAGTTTGGTCTAACGACCTGACCTCCAAAGGCCCTCGGCGGGAAACTGCCGGGGGTTCTTTCGTTGATGGTGACACTCCAGAGGGACCAATGGCGCGGGGACTGACGAGCGAGGCACTACGACCCGCTGCTTCTGAACAGATAAGCAGATTGGTTAGGTCTATAAGCGCTTCGCTTGGCGAGGTTCAGGCCACTTGGGCTGGCAAGCTCCAGCTGAGCGTTCCGCAATTGAACATGCTCCTCATCATCTCAGACGCGGATGACAAGGCCGGGATGTCCGTAAAATCGGTCGCGGAGTTGCTTGGGATCGAAAGTACGTATGTCACTGCCCAATCGAAAACCTTGGTCGGAAGAGGATTGCTACAGAAGCGAAACTCCCACACCGACAAGCGGATGATCTATCTCTCACTTACGCCAAAGGCTCGAAAGCAGCTTGAACAACTGGCTCAGACAAGGAATACGCTGGATACCTCGATCAAGCGCGAGTTCGGTGAAGTCGGCACATTAAGAACAATCGAATTACTGCAGGACCTACAAAATTGCCTTCTGCGCTGCCGTCTGAGATTGCGGCTCGAAGAGTAGAGCGTTAGCGGAAGTGTGGGCTGCCGTATTTAGTTTGAAGCCGCGCAGCACGGGACGGAATGCCAGTGAGGGTTGCATGGTCATATTTCCGTTTGGTTTCTACATCTTAGAGGGCGCTTCTCCCGTTTATGTCGGCAATAACTTGGAAGCGCAGAGGATCACGGTCGCCTGGATGGACGCGAACCCCGACAAGGTTTGCCTTCGCTCTGAGGCAGTTGGGCCTACGGAGCTTGCAACGAAATTCCTGGGCTGGGATGGAAGTGGTGGTTCCGCCGGGATGGGTCAGGCCCCGTTCTTGTTCGCAACTACCTGCAGCTGCGAGGGGAGGCCCCTTATGAAACGCCTCTACCGCGATTACGAAGCTGCGCTGGCTGGGCACACTGAGCTGATCGAACTTGCTAAGAGCAAACTGCATTGAACAGGCTGCTATTGAGCGGTCAGCGACCGTGAAAAAGCGGGCTTCAACGGTACATGCTACCCTCGTGCAGACCCTCGGCGCGCCCCTACGACACGACTTCAGGGAGATTGGCGCACTCCTCTGTTGTGAGAGCGTTCTTCCGGCATGAGTGTCTAAGAGGACGGCAGCTGACCTGTCTTGCTCGGCGCCTGCCTGGACCCGCAGGATACGAGGAGCATCAATGGCTGCCTGTGCTGACCTCTAGGGCTGCTTAGGCTTGCCAGCCAGCTCATCGACTGGTGATCCCTTAGGGTCTACCCGACTGAGACACGCGCCTGAGACACAAAGATTGTCTCAATGGCATCGAGCTTCTTCTTCCGACACGCTGTTGTCACAGCGTCTAAGCCCAATCGAGACAAGAGCGACCGGCGCGCGACTGGGAAGTCAGATCAGCTTACCGGAGCCGGGCGGCGGCCGCGACCTTTAGTCCGTGTTTTTTGAAGCCGCCCCCCTCGGCTTTGCAAAATGGGGCCCAATCAAGAAAGGGGACCCGCGAAAAGGACTTCGAGGGAAGTCGCGGAATGTCCTTGTGTACTGTTCGTAATTCGGTCATTCTTCGGACAGTCACTGATCGCGCGTGCAGGAAATCATGGCCAAATCGCATCTCAAGCTTGTCAAGCCGTCCACCGTAAATCGAACAGTCACACCGAAGCGCCTTCCCAATGCCGACCTGCGTACCCGCGAGTACCTGACCGAGGCCGAGGTCGAGCGGCTGCTTGAGGCCACCAAGGGCAACCGATGGGGTCACCGCGACGGCACCATGATCCTCGTGGCATACCGCCATGGCCTGCGGGCGGCTGAACTGGCGGACCTTCGCTGGGATCAGATCGACTTCGCAACGGCCACCCTGCACGTCCGCAGGGTCAAGCAGGGCAGCCCGAGCACGCACCCGATCCTTGGGGACGAACTGCGGCGCCTGCGGCGGCTCCAGCGTGAGCAAGAGCCCAAGTCGCCCTTCGTGTTCACGTCGGAGCGCGGGGCGCCCTTCACTACGGCGGGCTTCGCGCGGATGGTCGAGCGTGCAGGCGCGCAGGCGGACCTCGGGTTCAAAGCCCACCCCCACATGCTGCGGCACGCCTGCGGGTTCGCGCTGGCCTCCAAGGGGCACGATACCCGAGCCCTTCAGGCTTACCTCGGCCACAAGAACATTCAGCACACCGTGCGATACACCGAGCTGTCCCCCTCGCGGTTCCGCAACTTCTGGCGTGATTGAGCGCCGGACCGCGACATACTGTTCATGTCCGATTGGAATAAGTTTATGACGAGATGACAATGTAACAAAGCGGGCCGGAAACGGGCCTCCGATGACGAAATCCCGGCCTCCGAGCGATTGACCCCCGAGACCGCTACGCCTCACGCTTCCGGTGAGACCCGGCTCATCGGGCGCTGCTTCAGTTTATGTCTATGCTCCGGCGCGAACGCATCAGGGAGAACGTAGAGTTCCCGAAGGTTGAGGTTTGCGTTCACACGGTGAGCTGACTATCTGGGTCACAGTCATCCCCAAGCGCAGCACGCAGGTTCACCTTGGCCCCACCTGGGCTAAAGAGGCCAACCTGCCATCAACAGAAGCGATGCGCCGACATACGGCAGCACGGAGAGTTCCTTGGACGTGAAATCAGAGCTACAAGCCCAACCCCTGCAACCCACGAGCCCCGAAGCCGACAAGAACGAGCAACAGAGCCTAAGCGCTCTCAAGCGCGACTTGCCCCTGCAAGGGTCAGACGAGTTTCACGAGCGTTGCGAGCGAGCCATGGAGGCCGTCTGTCGGAAATACGCCTACACGGCGCAGCACGGCGGGGTTGTTCTTCGGCGCAATCCGCTGAAGCTGGCTCCGCTCACCGACCATGTGTTCCACCGGATCAACAAGGCCGAACACGGCTTCCGTTACCGGGACAGCGGTGGCCGCGTGAAGGTCTGGTTTCCCACCTTGGAGAAGGTGTTGTCGCAGTACTTCGAGCCTGAGTATCACGAGGAGGCATACGACGGCGCGTTCGTGATTGCTGAGCGGGTGGAGTTCATGCCCGGCGAGCCCGAAATAGCGCACGACGACGACGGCTGCCGCGTGTTGAACCTGTGGAGACCTGCCCCATGGGTCGCCCAAGAGGACGCCGAGGAGCCCAAGGTGTTTCTGGAGCACTTGTCCTATCTCTTCGATAACGATGAGGCGGCGATCAATCACGTTCTCAATTTTCTGGCTCACCTCGTGCAGAAGCCGCATGAGCGCATCGGGCACGCCCTGTTGTTGACCAGCGAGGCCAAGGGCATCGGCAAGTCCACCTTAGGCACGGTGGTGCGGCGTCTGGTCGGTGAGCAGAACAGCCGGGTGGCCCAGACGAAGGACCTCAAAGGCTCGTTCGACGGATGGCTCGTGGGTAAACTCGTGGTCCAAGTGGACGAGGTCTACGAGGCGGGCAACTGGGACTTGGCCAACAAGCTGAAGCCTCTGATTACTGAGCCTACGGTGAGCGCGAACATCAAGTACGGGCCACAGATCGAAATCGACAACTACGCCCGTTTCATCATGTTCTCAAATCACAGCGCGCCCCTGAACATCGAGGAGGGTGACCGCCGCTACTTCGTGTTCAACAGCAAGGCACAGCCCCGCGAGGACGACTACTACGACCGCCTCTATCGCTACATCGGCACTGACGAGGCGATGAACGACATCTTCACGTTTCTGAAGAGCCGAGACCTCTCGGGGTTCAATCCGTTCCGTCGCCCGCCGATGACCGAGGCCAAACAGCAGGTCATTGCTGAGAGCGAACACCCACTGCGTACCTACATCATCGAGGCGGTGAAGAGCGGCCATTTTCACGACAATCTCGGGGACGAGTTCTCGTATGACGCACTCCAGCGACTGTTGGGGAAGGACGGCTACGGCGCGCAGGCGAAGAACGCCAAGGAAGTTGGCTCCGCACTTGCAGCCGCTGGCGTTACGCACACACGCAAGTCGATAGGCGGCGGCAAGAAGGCGCGCCGCTACACTCTGCCTCCAAGGCCCCAAGGAGCCCAAAAGGACCCGTGGTCGCTCTGATGTAAGGAGAAGTTCGCCCGGCCACCCGGTCTACCCGGCACCCACACAAAGCCCCTACGTTTCCCGAGGTTTCTGCGGGCCGGGGGAGAAACACCTACCCGGTCCACCATGGCGCCCTCTTGGCTCCTCGTGTGCCGATGTGGTCGGAGCAGCCACAGTGTGGGGCGAATTGGCTCCTTTCGGTGCTTTCAATCGACCCTGTATCGAGGGAACTTCTTCAGGGCTTCTGCAAGGTCCTCAGGAAGCGGTTTCGTGTACGCTCGTCCCGTAGTAGCAGGCGAATGCCCCGTGATGGCGTCGCTGTACCGTTCGTCAATGCCGACGCGTGCTGCCATGGCCTTGAACGTGTGACGCCAAGCGTGATTGGGGCTTATCTCAGGGTCGGTTATGCCGAGAGAGCGTACCCAAGTGCCAACCTGAGACCTCATGCGCTCAGCGGGGCTCTGTCGAGGTCCATCTTCAGCCTCTCGGATCGGACGCCGCTTAGTGGGGTAAAACAGTGGTCGTCCTTGGGCGCGCTCAACGAAGTCGAGAAATCCTTGAGCGAGAAGATGTTCGTGCAGCGGCACAGTCCGGGCCTTCCGCGTTTTGATCTTGCCTGCGGATGGTGTCAGCCTTGCAAAGTGCGCTCCGTTTCGCTGCTGAATGTCGGCCGCTCGGAGCTGCGTAATCTCGCCAGCGCGGGCGCCGGTATAAGCGCAAATCCATGGCACCCATCGAAATGCGCGCTCTCGATACGACTTGGTGTCGTCACATCGCAGGGCTGCTGCCAAGATGGTCTTGATCTCGGCATCATCAAAGGCTTTCGTTTCGCGTTCGACGTTCTTCCGAGGCACGCTGATGCGCACCTCTGGAAATGGATTATTGTCGATGATTTTTTCCGCCACTCCCCAACCGAAGACTGTCTTGAGGGCGGTGCGCCATGCGGCTGCAACAGTTGCGGTCGACCGCTCTTCATTGACCAGCCCATTCATCCACGCCTTGGCCTTTTCGAAGCTGATGTTCCTGACATCGGGGAAATGTCGGTCAGCTTCCTTGAACACGGTGGTCCATCGGTAGACCGTTCCTTCCGCTGGCTGCACAGCTTTCGTCCAAGCCTCGAACAGCTCTATGGCTTTCACGGGGGCACTTCCGCTGACCTCTTCAAACTCGGGGAACACCTGCCGATTGACATCCGGCGAGTAGTCGCCACGCGAAAGTGCTTCCAATCGCTGTAAGGCGGGCAAGAGGTTGTCGCTGACAGCGTCTAGGAAGAGATTGGTGGCATCTGGGGTCAAGCTCAGGCCCTGTTCTAAAAGGAAAGCAGCAGTCTGGGCTTCAGCAGCGATGGCGGGCCGGACCTCATCCCTGACCTGCGGATCGGCCTGCCAATCCCAATGTGGATCGTCCTTCGGGCGCTGTTCGAAATCATCCGGTGCATGCGGGCGTATCACGTCCCAGATTAAGGTGTCGGTCAGCGCTCTCCAATGAGCTGGCGTGCGAAGGTCCCGTTCATGTTGCGCGAGGAACCAAGCATACCACCTGCCAGCCAGCGCGTAGGCGTTCTGTCGAGTAAGGGGCTGGGGACCTTTCGTCTTGGCAGCTCTGAGGCGGCCGATGCGCGTCTCAATGTCGGCCAACCACTCACCGAAGCGCGCTCGCGCCTCGTAATCCGATGCTCCTTTGTCGAGCCGGAACTTTTCTTCCCAAGCGTTGCCGTACCTAGCCGCGTACTCCGATCGGATGTCCTTCGGTATCACCTTTCGGGCCACGTAGGTCCCCGTAGACGTCCGCGTTAGTCCAGCCATTAGAAGTGCCATTTTGTACGGTGCCTTGTAGTTATAGGCATCCAAATAGCTATGGCAATCCAGTAACTTACTGAATTTTATGGACCCCAGCTCTCCGAGTTATCGGATCGCTTAAGTCCCTCGCGTTCAGCGGGTGTGTCCGAAGGCGCGAAGCGACTAAGCGGTGAGTTAAGGGACAAGGGAACCAACCTTAGGGTGTCGTCACCCAGCGGATCCGGAACCTTCCCTATAGAGCAAACTTGGAGGTTTAACATGAAGTTGGTTAAGAGCCTTTTGCTCGGTTCAGCGGCGGGTCTGATCGCCGTTGGCGGAGCGCAGGCAGCCGATCTCCCCGTGAAGGCCAAAGCGGTCGAATACGTGAAGATCTGCTCCCTGTATGGTGCCGGATTCTACTACATTCCGGGCACTGACACCTGCATCAAGCTGGGTGGTTACCTGCGCGCTGAAGTCGCGCTGAACACCAACTCGGTCTATAATGGTCAGTTCAGCTCGAACAACGGTTCGCGCAACCGTCTGACGAACTACTACACGATGCGCGCTCGTGAAGATCTGAACATCGACACGCGCACCGCGACCGAGTACGGCGTTGTCCGCACCTTCTTCGATGGCGTCTTCTCGTGGACGACGGGTAACTATGCTGGCAGCGGCAGTGCGACCGGCGCGACCGTCTACAGCAGCACGCTGGGCCTCAACACCTCTGGTGCGACCCCGGCGCTGGTTGGTTCGACGATCAACCCGACCGACGGCGGTACCTCGGGCGGTTCGCTCGGCGTGTACTACGCCTTCATCCAGTTCGCCGGCTTCACGATGGGTAAGGCCGTGTCGCAGTTCGACGCGCCCTGGACCAACTATCCCGGCAACAACTATGACGGTCTCGTCGGCGGCAGCGGCACGGTCACTGGTGTCAACCAGTTCACCTACACCGCTGACTTCGGTCAGGGCGTGACGGCATCGTTCTCGGCGGAAGATAGGGCGGCCTACTATGATGCCGGCAACCTCAACATGACCGGCGCGACGGCGGGCGGCATCATTGGTGGCGCGTATGGCACCAACGCCATCGGCGGTACGCGTTCGCCGAACCTCGTCGGTATGGTGCGTGTCGACCAGGCCTGGGGTCTCTTCCAGGCGTCGGTGGCTGCGCATGACAACCACGTTGCCTATTACGGCGCGACCGAGCCAACTGGCCACCCCGACGACAAATGGGGTTGGGCGGTTCAGCTCGCTCTGTCGATCAAGAACATCCCGACCGGTGCGGGTGACGTGATCAACATTTCGGGCGTCTACACCGACGGCGCGACCCGCTACAACTTCCAGAATCTGGCGGGCAGCAGCTACTCGATGTTCGGCAGCTCGGGCATCGCCTACCAGAGCATCGGCTTTGCCAGTGCTCCGGACACCGTGTTCGTCACTGGTAGCCAGCAGGAGACCGTTAAGACCTGGGGCTTCCGCGGCGCTTACACTCACAACTGGGATCCCTACTGGAACACCGCAATCTACGGTGCTTACGCTCAGGCGCAGTTCGGCTCGCTTGCCAAGACCGCGATCTGCGGCGTTGGCGGCGCTGGCGGCGTGTTCGGTGGCCTCGCGGGTGTGACCGGTTGTAACCCCGACTTCGCCATCGGCCAGGTCGGTGTGATCACCCGGTGGACTCCGGTCAAGAACCTGACGTTCTCGGCTGACCTCACCTGGACCCACCTCGACCAGAAGTATTCTGGCGTGGTTGGCCTTACCCCCTCCGGTACTACCGCAAAGCCGACCGCGTTCTACGAGCTGAAGGATCAGGACACCGTTACCCTGCTCCTCCGCGCTCAGCGCAACTGGTAAGTTCGGTCTAACGACCTGACAGAGAGCCCCGGCGGGAAACCGCCGGGGCTTTTTTTGGTTTGCTTGCCGCGGAGCTTACCTGCAATCAGATGCCGTAGGTGCTTGTTGGCCTCGCGACACATTGAGCCGGCTGATGCAACAACGCGCAAAGTCCGGACGGCTCAGGAGAGCAATATGTCCTTGTCCTCGCATGCGTCGCGGCCAAGGCTTGGGGCATCTTCCCGAAAGATGCACCCGAATTTGGGTCGCGCCCGCGTAATGCTGACCGCAATTCAGGCAAGTTTCTCGAATTACTGCTGATTTTCCGGTTTTGGAATGGGGCGGCGGATCCCGCTGCCGCGACCACTGACCTTCAAAGCGCATCGATCTCCGGCAGCGGCCGCATCGCGCAGCGAAGCTCGCGCGAGGAAAGGAACTCTTGCGCATGATCGCGGCTTGAATCCGCGGACCAGCGTCGCCGCCGATTGCTGGTCTGCACGGCCCCGCCTCCAAGCCCCCATACCCCCCAAGGATGGGGCCGTGCTTCATAGCAGGAGATCCCATGCCTGAGCCGACCGAGCAGGAGATCAGAGAGCGCGCGCACCGACTCTGGGAGCAAGCTGGCAAGCCCGAAGGCCGTGAGGACGAGTTTTGGCACGCGGCCGAGCAGGAGCTGCGCAACGAGGACAAGTCGAACACCACGCGGACGCCGGATACGCTGTGACCCGCAAGAAATGCCCATTCTGCTTCGGTCTGGGATGGGTCTGCTCAAACCATCCGCTCCGGGCCTGGAGTGACAAGCTGGGCGGCTGCCGGTGCGGTGAGGGGATGCCGTGCACCTGCAACACGGCCGAAGATCCCGAGATAAGAGTAGTCATCGTGGAAGCGGACACGACGTGGCACTAAAACAGCGACAGTCTCCTCAGCTCGAAGTGCTGGTCCTAGCTGCGTCTGAGCTGCGCGGAACGGAGCTCTCAAAAATGAATTGAGGCTCTGAGCAGCACGGGCTGCGCCGCAGACCGGTTCGCAGGGCGTGGTGGCCACCGTGGACGAGCAGCAAAAGATAGAGCACCAGATTGAGCTCGCAACGCGAGCCGCGGCGCTTGCCAAAGACGAAACCACTGTCGGGCGATTCCGGAGCTTTGCCGACGAGCTGACGCAAAAGCTCCTGCGCATGATGCGGCGCGGCAAGGTGCGGGCACGCGCCTACGAGCTCTGGGAGCAGGCCGGCCGTCCGGCCAACCGCGAACTGGACTTCTGGCTCGAAGCGGAGCGGCAGATCGAAGAAGAACGCGAACAGAGGAAGGGCTCGGGACCGTCATAGCGACGATCGCCGCTGGCGCTGGATGCCGATATTGCCAGCAAGGCGCTTGGCTCCGGCCGCTCGTCTCCTTGCGATAGAAAAAAGCCGCCGGGTTCTTCACCCTGGCGGCTTCAGAAGTCCGTAGCTGTTGATCGCCTCCCAGCTCGTGCGTACCGCCGTTACCTTGTTTGCGGCCATGCTTGGTTTTTGTAGGCGAACGCGGGTGATTCTGCTGTGACTTGAAGCACACAGTGGAAGGACGATGTCGGGCTTCGCGAAGATGCGCGAGAGCTCGGGGCGGGTCGGATGGGGTGGAGCTCTTACAAAATCCATCACGGCTCGTATCCAATGCAAGGCGGCAACGATGATCGTGAAGCCGAATTGCTGGGGGGCTGCTTCTCTGCCGTCGGGCAAAACACCCGCCCACCCGTCGAACCCCTTCCTACATAGATACTTCGCTTTATCGAAATTCGGGATCGGCGTATGTGTCGCCCCGCCTTGGGCCCTCTTGGCTTTGAGAGCGTGGAGCGACGAAGCAAAAGCTCGGCCTGAAAGGCGCCGCGAGATCGGCAAAAACGTGTCGGCGAACCGAGAGACGAGATCCCCGAGCGGCGAGGAACGCTTCCCACCGCTCTCCGTTAGCGGAGCAAACTTCCGGAGCCGTCGCATGACCGATTATCCAAAGCCGCCTTTTCCTGCGCAGCAGCAACCCATGCCCGGTTCGACCCGAGCGATGAATCCCAGGCCGGATCACGGCGAGGAGAGTTACAGGGGCGCCGGGCGCCTGGCTGGAAAGAAGGCGATCATTACCGGGGGTGACAGCGGCATCGGCCGCGCGGTCGCGATCGCCTATGCGAGGGAAGGCGCCGACATCGTCATCTCCTATCTGAATGAGGACGAGGATGCCGCCGAGGTCAAGGCGCTGGTGGAGCGGGAGGGACGCAAAGCCGTTCTGATACCCGGTGACATCCGCAATCCCGAGCATTGTCGTACGATCGTTCGGCGGACCATCGAGGAACTCGGCGGCCTGGACATCCTCGTCAACAATGCCGCTCATCAGGCCACGTTCAAGGACATCGCCGACATCAGCGACGAGGAATGGCAGCGGACCTTCGAGACCAACATCCACGCGATGTTCTATCTGACCAAAGCCGCGGTCCCGCATATGCGCCCGGGCGCCGCGATCGTGAACACGGCCTCGGTGAACTCCGACATGCCGAACCCCAGCCTGCTCGCCTATGCCACCACCAAGGGAGCCATCCAGAATTTCACCGGCGGACTTGCCCAGATGCTGGCGGAGAAGGGCATTCGGGTCAACGCCGTCGCCCCGGGTCCGATCTGGACGCCGCTCATTCCCTCGACGATGCCGGAGGATAGGGTCAAGAACTTCGGCAAGCAGGTTCCAATGCAGCGCGCCGGCCAGCCGGCCGAGCTCGCCACCGCCTATGTCATGCTCGCCGATCCGCTCTCGAGCTACACATCGGGGGCGACCCTGGCCGTCACGGGCGGCAAGCCGTTTATCTGACCGGCGACGTCAATCATCGCAATGACGACATTGAGAGAGCATGGCTGCTCTCCTCTCGTGCCCCGGACGCAGCGCCACTTCAGCGATGCGCGGCAGAGCCTGGGCCCATCTTGCCGCATCGTACTGTCCGTCTTCTCGGCCGCAGCTCTGCGCTACAATGCTCAAAGCGTTGCAGCTTGTTCGGGACACGCGGGTGAGCGACGACGATGTTGCTTGCGCTCACCCGGGCCCCGTCAGCTGCGATACCACGCCCCCAGATTCCACGTTATGGTGTCCCACCCCGAGATGTCGACCATGAGGTTGTTGACGCCGGCGTTGACGATGTTGCGCGAGAGCAGCGGCAGGAACACGTTGGCTTCACAGAAGATCTCGTCGACCTTGATCAGCAGCGCGGCGCGCTTGACCGGATCGAGCTCGTTCTGCGCGGCCTTATAGGCCTTGTCGGCCTCCGGATCGGAATAGCGCGAGTTGTTGCGGCCAAGCCATTTGTTGTCCTTGCTGGCGATCTCCCAGGAGACGCACTGGTTCAAGAACCGCTCCGGATCGGGCTGCGGCTGCGTCGTGTTGTACATCTCCATGTCGGCATAGAATTTCGAGTAGGTGTCGGGGTTGCCGACGTCGGAGGAAAAGAACACCGATGCGGTGACCGATTTGAGCTCGATCTCGATGCCGGCCTTCTGGCAGGCCTGCTTGATGATGGCCTGGGTCTTCTGGCGCGGGGCGTTGGTCGAGGTTTGGAAGACGTATTTGAGCTTCTTGCCGTCCTTCTCGCGGATGCCGTCCGCGCCCTTCTTCCAACCGGCCTCGTCCAAGATCTTGTTCGCCTTGTCGATGTCGAACTCGTATTTGAGCTTGCTGGACTTGAACTGCGGAGGCTGGTTGACGAAGCTCGCGGTCGCGATGCCGCCGCGGCCGTAGATGAATTTCTGGATCGACTCGCGGTCGATCAGCAAGTTGATCGCGCGGCGCACGGCCGGATCGGACAGCGTCGGGTGCTTGGTCTTGACGCTGGAGCGCTCGCCGTCGACCTCGGTCCACGGGTCGGTCGTGTTGAGGATGATGAACTCGACATTGCCGGACACGGTGACGTCGACCCTGCCTTTGCCGCTCGCCTCCATGCGCTTGAGCACCTCCTCCTCCACCTGCATGTTCCAGGCATAGTCGTATTCGCCGGTCTGCAGCACCGCGCGTGCCGCGGACACCGCGTCGCCGCCGCCCTTGACCTCGAGCGTGTCGAAATGCGGCTGGTTCTTGACGTGATAGTCGGGATTGCGTTCGGCGCGGATCATGTCGCCCGGCTTGAACTCCACGAATTTGTAGGGCCCTGTGCCGACCGGCTTCAGATTGCCGGGCGCTTCGCGCGACTTGGCGCCGGCATAGTCGCCGAAATGATGCTTTGGCAGGATCTGACCGACCGAGCCGACGAACGGATCGGCCCAGAACGGCGTCGGCGCCTTGAAGGTCACCTTGACCGCGTGGTCGTCGATCTTCTCGACCTTGATGTCCTTGTAGGAGCCCGTGGTGTAGGCGGCGGTTGCGAGATCCGCGGCGTACTGCCAGGTGAAGACGACGTCGTCAGCGGTGAAGGGCTTGTCATCATGCCATTTGACGCCCTGCTTGAGCTTCCAGATCACGCTCATGCCATCCGCCGCGAGGCCGCCGTTCGCCTTGGTCGGAACCTCCGCGGCAAGGCAGGGTATGAGATTGCCGTCCTTGTCCCAGCCGGCGAGCGGCTCAAAGAAGACGCGCGAGGCGATCTGGTCCTTGGTGCCGCTCGCGAAATGCGGATTGAGCAAAGTGGGAGCCTGCCAGAGCAGGAGCTTGAGCGGGCCGCCGCCGCCCGCCTTGGCCGGCTTGTACGGCAGCGTGGCATCCGCCATCGCCACATCGTGCCAGACCAGGATCTGGCTCGCGATCGGCGCCGTGATTCCGATCGCGGCTACCCTTTGGATGAACGAGCGTCGCGACAGCGTGCCTTGCTTCACCTCCGCGATCAGATTGCGGATTTGATTCTCGTTCATCGGATGCTCCCCACTCTTCCCAATAAAGTCGTCACCAGCCGTGACGCAGTCTAGCTCAGGAGGTGAGCGCGGTGGAGTCGAAGATGTCGCAGTGGTGCGGAGACGAGGCGACCACGTCGCGCTCAGGCAGCGTTGGGGTCTTGGCGTTCACGCCCTTGCGCAGCGCCACCGTTCGCCGGATGCCGCTTTGCCGTGACGCGCCTCCCGACTGTGGAAGGTGCCGTCGCCGCCGTGATTTCGTTTCCTGTTTGGTTCCGAATGGAGAAAGTGCGCCCGCCACGGCCGGCCAATATGGATTTCAATTTCATTGATTTCGCGCGGCGGAGAAGCGAATACGGTTCTAATCGTTGCCGCAAGACCATGGAGACCAAGATGTCGTTTCGCCTGCCCCTGATCCTCTCGACCTTGCTCGCGGCCTGGTCGGCGGCGGCTGCCGCCGAGACCGTCAAGATCGGCGTGACGCCGGGACCGCACGCGCAGATCTTGGAAGCGGTAAAGCCGATCGCCGCCAAGCAGGGCCTCGACATCCAGTTGATCGAGTTCTCCGACTATGTCGTGCCGAACGCGGCGCTCGATGCCGGCGAGATCCAGGCCAATTCATTCCAGAACCAGCCCTACCTCGACAACCAGAAGGCCGACCGCGGCTACAAGATCGAGGCCGTCGCGCTCACCGTGAACTTCCCGATCGGCGTGTACTCGAAGAAGCACAAGGCCTTCTCCGATATTCCCGACGGCGGCAAGATCTCGATTCCGAACGATCCAACCAATGGTGGTCGCGTGCTGCTGCTGCTGCGCGACAAGGGCGTGATCAAGCTGAAGGAGGGCACCGGCTTCAAGCCGACCGTGCTCGATATCACCGAGAATCCCAAGAAGCTGAAATTCATCGAGGTCGATGCAGCGCAGGCGCCGCGCGCACTCGACGACGTCGACGCCGCTGCGATCAACACCAATTATGCAACTCAGGCGGGCCTCGATCCCGTCAAGGATCCGATCCTGCGCGAGGACCCGAAGGGGCCCTATGTCAACCTGATCGCCGTCCGCAGCGCGGACAAGGACAAGCCCTGGGTCAAGACCCTCGTCGACAGCTACCACACGCCGGAGGTCAAGGAGTTCGTCCTGACCAAGTTCAAGGGCGCGGTGCTGCCGAGCTGGTAGGCAACCTGCTCAGCCATGGTCCAGCACAGCGGTGATCCCGGCGGGCAGCCCTGCGCAATGCCCGCTTGTCTGGAGCTGCGGCAACCGACATCATCGGCTCGTGGCCATCCTCGCCCGACAGGGGTCGTATGAAACGCTTTGCAAACCTGAAACGACTGGGATTTTTCACGCGGCTGCTTGATGAGGCTCCGCCGGCCGAGCGATATCGCCATGCGGCCGAGCAGATCGTGCACGCGGAAAAGGCGGGGCTCGATTCCGCCTGGATTGCCCAGCATCATTTTCACGAGCGCGAAGGCGGCCTGCCGTCGCCCTTCGCCTTCCTCGGCTACGTCGCCGCGCAGACCTCGCGCATCCGTCTCGGCACCGGCATCGTGACGCTGCCGCTGGAGAATGCGGTGCGGGTGGCGGAGGATGCCGCGGTGCTCGATCTCCTCTGCAATGGCCGTTTCGAGCTCGGCGTCGGCACCGGCGGCAACCCGTCGGCCTTCGCGGCCTTCGGTCTCGACAATGCGCAGCGCAACGAGATCTTTGCCCGCAATCTGGAGGTCGTCCGCGCGGCGTTGGTCGGCAAACCTCTTGATGGCGGGGACACGCTCTATCCGCAACGGCCGGAATTGGACAAGCGCATCTGGCAGGCCACATTCTCGGTCGCGGGCGGCGCCCGGGCAGGCAAGGCGGGCGATGGCCTATTGCTGTCGCGCACCCAGCCGCGGACCAGGGAGGCGCCGAAGGCCACGCTGGCCGAGATCCAGAATCCCATCATCGATGCCTATCTCGAAGCGCTGCCGCCAGGATGCGAGCCGCGCATCATAGCCTCGCGCAGCGTCTTCGTCGCCGACGACCGGGCTGAGGCGATGCGCCTGGCCGATATCGGGTTGCGGCGCGCGCTGCCGCAATTCCTCAAGGGCGGCCACGCCAGGCCCGGCGAAACTCTGGAGGAGATGATCACCGCGTTCGACACCCATGTCGGCGCAGCCGACGACGTCATCGCCTCGCTGCGCAGCGATGCCACGCTGGAACGGGTGACCGATCTGGTGTTCCAGGCGCATTCGGTCGATGCGCCGCATCCCTATATCCTGCGCTCGATCGAGCTGGTCGCGGAAAAAGTCGCGCCGGCACTGGGCTGGACCCGAGCAGCGCCCGCTGTGGCCTTGGCGGGCTGATCGGAATCAACGGGAATTACCTCGCAAGGCTGAATGATGGGAACGCAAGATATCATCGACACACTCGCCGGCATCGAACCGGGATCGGCTCTGGATGCCATCCGCGCACGCCGCCTTCAGGCCCGCGAGAACGCGCAGAAGAGCTATCTCGCCCTGTTCGAGCCGATCGATGCGAGCGCGTTCTCGCTTGCCGAGCGTGCCGCGGTCGCGGCCTTCGTCACCGGACTTCATGGCGAGTCCCCCGTCGCAGCCTTCTATCGCGAGAAGCTTGCGGCGAATGCGGATGGCGCGCCTTTGCTCGAAGCGATCAAGGCCGAGATCGAACGCGGCAAGACCTCAGGCCCGTATGGCGCGTATCCAGCAGGACCATTGTCAGTCGAGAACACGGCCGGCTTGATCTACCGCGTGAGCGCGGAAAGCAAGCCCGTCCTTGGCGCCCGGCTCGTTGCGGCGCTGGAGCATGCGCATCTGTTGGTGTTCCATCCCCGCGATGCCGCCTCCGCCGACATGAAGGCGCTGCTCGTCGCCGGCTGGTCGAACACCGGCATCGTGACCTTCTCTCAGCTTGTTGCCTTCCTGTCGTTCCAGGTGCGCGTCGTCACCGGCCTGCGCGTACTCGGCGCTTCGCTCGGGCCTACCGCGGCGGGAGCGTAAGGAGACTGCACATGAGCGCTGCAAACAATGTCAATCCGCCCGTCGTCTTCACCCAGGACGAGCTCGGCTGGGTGTCGTGGATCGATCCGCTGCCCGAGGGCGAGCTGACCGAGCGGCATTTCGCTGGCCTCGTCGATCGCGCCCGCGCCAAGTCGGAATATTTTCGCCTGCTGGTGCGCGACCCTGAGGTGCTCGAAGCCCGCACCAAGACCGACAAGGACATTTTCTACAATGTCGCCGACGGCCTGCCGCGCGCCGAGCGCGAGCTCGCGGCGGCTGCGACGTCGCGCTATAACGGCTGCGTCTATTGCGCCTCCGTGCATGCGCGGTTTGCCAGCACCTATTCCAAGCGCCGCGACGACGTGCAGCGCCTGCTCGACGAAGGGGTTAAGGCCGATCTCGGCGAGCGCTGGAATGCCGTAGTCAAAGCGTCGGTGGCGCTGAGCGCAACGCCGATCGCGTTCGGCCCCGACAACGTTGAGGAGCTGCGCCGCGCCGGTCTCGACGATGCCGAGATCGTCGATGTCATCAACGGCGCGTCGTTCTTCAACTGGGCGAACCGGCTGATGCTGTCGCTCGGCGAGCCCACTAAATAAGCAGTGTCACTGGCACGTAAATTGCCGCTTGTTCGTAACACCTGAATGGATGGAGCCGTGCATGAGCAACATCGATCGTCGGTCCCTGGTTAAGGGCTCGCTTGCCGTCATGATGGCGGGAGCCGCCATCTCGCGCAGCGCATTCGCCCAGTCGTCCGAGCCGATCCTGCTCGGCGTCAGCGGGCCCCTGACGGGGCCTAACGCCCAATACGGCGCGCAGTGGAGGCAGGGCTTTGATCTCGCGCTCGACGAGATCCACGCCGCCGGCGGCATCAACGGCCGTAAGCTCGCCTACCAGTTCGAGGATAGCCAGAGCGATCCGCGCCAGTCGGTGGCGATCGCGCAGAAGTTCGTCTCCGATTCCCGCATCGTCATGGAGCTCGGCGATTTCTCGAGCCCAGCCTCGATGGCGGCCTCGCCGATCTATCAGCGCGGCGGTCTGGTGCAGTTCGGCTTCACCAACTCGCATCCCGATTTCACCAAGGGCGGCGACTTCATGTGGAGCACGTCCGTAAGCCAGGCCGACGAGCAGCCGCTGCTGGCATCCTATGCCGTGAAGCGGCTCGGCTTGAAGAAGCTGGCGGTGCTGCACCTCAACACCGATTGGGGCCGCACCAGCCGCGACCATTTCGTCAAGGCGGCCAAGGAATACGGCGCCGAAATCGCGGTTACTGAAGGCTACATCGCGGAGGAGCGCGATTTCCGCTCCACCCTGGTGCGCGTGCGCGACGCCAATCCCGACGGGCTGATCCTGATCTCCTATTATTCCGACGGCGCGCTGATTGCGCGTCAGGCGCGCCAGGTCGGCCTGAAGCAGACCATCTGCGCGGCGAGCTCGGTCTACTCGCCGAAATTCCTGGAGCTCGGCGGCGAGGCAGTCGAGGACGTCCACCTCGGCACGCGCTATTTCCCGGAAGACCCGCGGCCCGAGGTGAAGAAATTCATCGCGGGCTTCAAGGCCAAGTACAACGGGCAGGAGCCCGACGCCTTCAACGCCTATTCCTATGACGCGATGAACATGGCCGCTGCCGTCCTCAGGATCGGCGGCACCGATCGCCGCGCCATCCGCGATGCTTTCGCCAAGGTGAGAGACGTCTCCAGCGTCATCTTCGGCTCGGCGACGTTCGACGTCGAGAGCCGCCGCGTCAAGGGCGCCATGAATGCCGAGCTGGTCGTGCGTAACGGCAAGTTCGCACTCTGGGACGGCAAACGGGCCTGATAATGATGACCGGAGCGATCGCTCCGGTCCCCTTCCTCTGATTGGAAATGCTGCGTGGCTTCCTGGCTCGACTACACGATCAACGGGCTGATCGTCGGCAATGTCTACGCCCTCGTTGCGGTCGGGCTCGCGCTGATCTTCGGCGTCAGCCGGCTGATCAACTTTGCGCAAGGCTCGATCTATCTCGTCGGCGCCTATATCGGCTGGGTCGCGGTGGTGCAGCTGCATACTCCGCTGCCGCTCACCATCATCGTGGTTGCGGTCGCTGCCGCGATCGTCGGGTTGATCATCGAGCGGTTCGGCCTCCGTCCGCTGCAGAACTCGGTGCGTATCGCGCCGCTGTTGGCGACGATCGGCATCAGCTTCGTGCTCGATCAGCTGGTGATGCTGACCTTCTCGCCCAATCCGCGTGCGCTCCCGAGCCAGCTGCCGGACGTCCGCTTCCAGGTCGGCAACGGCACGATCGGACCGCTTGATCTGCTCATCGCCGGCGTTGGCATCACCAGCGCGCTGCTGCTGTTCGTGTTTCTGCGCTACACCAAGCTCGGCTGGGCGGTGCGCGCCACCGCGCAGGACCGTGACGCCGCCATGCAGATGGGCGTCGACGTCAACCGCGTCAATCAGGCCGTATTCGGCATTGCAGCGGCGCTCGGCGGGGTCTCCGGCATGCTGGTCGGCATGTACTACAATCAGATCGACACCGCGATGAGCCTTCAGGCCACGCTCAAGGGCGTGGTCGCGGAAGTCGTCGGCGGCGCCGGCAACGTGCCAGGCGCGGTGGTCGGTAGCCTGCTGCTGGGATTGGTCGAGAGCTACGGCGTTGCCGTGTTCGGTACCAGCTATCGCAATCTGTTCGCATTCCTGTTGTTGGTCGTCGTGCTCGTGCTGCGGCCGAACGGGCTGTTCGCGAGTGCGCGGCAGGCGCCGCCGGAGCCGCTCACCGGCACCTTCATCGCGCCGAGCCGTCCTGTGCGCATTCCGCGCTGGGCCTTGGCGCTTGCAATCGGTGGGTTCGCGATCCTGCCGCTGTTCCCGGTGTCGTTCTACGTGCTCCAGACGCTGATCAATGCCTGGCTGCTCGGCATGCTCGCGCTCAGCCTGACGCTGGTTGCGGGGACTGTGGGCCAGGTCTCGCTCGGCCATGCCGCGCTGCTGGCGATCGGCGCCTACACCGCCGCGCTGCTGTCGCTGACCTTCTCTGTGCCGGTCGGCCTCGCCATCATCGGTGGTGGCCTGATGAGCGCTGCGCTCGGTACGCTCCTGATCTCGCCGTCGTTCCGCCTGCGCGGGCACTACGTGTCGATCGCAACGCTCGCCATCGGCGAGATCGTGTCGCTGGTGATCCTAAACTGGGAGAGCGTCACGCGCGGCCCGATCGGCATCTCCGGCATTCCGCCGCTATCGCTGTTCGGCTACGACCTGATCAGCCCATCGTCGGTCTATTGGTTCAGCCTTGCGGTGATGGTCGTGCTGGCGCTGCTGCAGGGGCGTCTGCTGACCTCGCATCTCGGCCGCAGTTTTCGTGCCATCCGCGATGACGACATCGCCGCGCGCGCCTATGGCCTCAGCCTCAACCGCTACAAATCGCTCGCCTTCATCTTCGGCGGCTTCGCTGCCGGCGTCAGCGGCGGCATCGCCGCGCATCTCTATTCCTACATCAACCACGAGACCTTCAACACGCAGCAATCCATTCTGGCGCTAACCGTCGTGATCCTCGGCGGCCTCGGCAATGTCGTCGGCGCAATTCTCGGATCGGTGGCGCTGGTCGGCCTGCCCGAGGTCTTCCGGATCGCGGCGGAGTATCGAATCCTGATCTACGGCATCGTGCTGCTGCTGCTCGTGCGGTTCAGGCCGCAGGGCCTGCTGGGGACGATCTGATGGCGGAGCAGCACCTGCCCATGTTGTCCCTGCGCGGCCTGACGCGTCGCTTCGGGGGTCTCACCGCAGTCGATGCCATCGATCTCGATCTCGCCAGAGGCGAGCTGATCAGCATCATCGGCCCGAACGGCGCCGGCAAGACGACGCTGTTCAATCTCGTGACCGGTCTCGATCGGCCCGACGCCGGTACTGTCAGCTTCGCAGGGCAGGGCATCACCGGCCTGTCGCCGGAGCGGCTCGCCGGCCAGGGCATCGCGCGCACGTTCCAACTCGGTCGCGTCTTCGGCAATCTCAGCGTGATGGACAACGTCTTGATCGGCGCGCATACGCGGCTGCGTGCGGTGAAGCCGGCCGTGCCGGTGATCGGTCCGCTGCTGGAGCTGGGCCTTGCGCTGCTGCGGCCCGCAACCGTCAAAGCGGAGGAGGAGCGGCTGCGCGAAGAGGTGAAGACCATTCTCGCCCGCTTCGGCGAACGGCTGCTGCCGCGGATCGAACAGCCGGCCTATAGCCTCTCTTACGCCAACCGCCGCCGTATCGAGATCGCGCGTGCGCTGGCGCTGAAGCCGCGCCTACTGCTACTGGACGAGCCGACCGCCGGCATGAACCCAACTGAAACTGCGGAGATGCAGGCCCTCGTCGCCGAGCTCAAGGCGGAGGGGCTGACCATCCTCCTGATCGAGCACAAGCTGGAAATGGTGATGCGCCTGTCGGACCGCGTCATTGTCATGGACGAGGGCAAGAAGATCGCGGAAGGCCCGGGCGAACAGGTGCGGAGCGATCCCAAGGTGATCGAGGCCTATCTCGGCCATGGTCTCTCCGGAAAGGCGGAGCAGGAGAGCGCGGCATGACGAACTCCTCGACGGAGCCGTTGCTGGCATTGTCCGATGTCAACACCTTCTACGGCCAGGCCCAGGTGCATTTCGACCTCTCGATATCGGTCGCGCGCGGTCACATCGTCTGCCTGCTCGGCGGCAATGCCAGCGGCAAGTCGACGACGATGAAGATCATTCTGGGCTTGGTGAAGCCGCGCTCCGGTGATGTGACGTTCGACGGTGCCTCGCTCATCGGGCTGACCACGCCGCAGATCGTCCGTCGCGGCATCGCCTCGGTGCCGGAGGCGCGGCGGCTGTTCGCGGACATGAGCGTGCGCGAGAACATCCTGATGGGCGCATTCGTGCGCAACGACCGCGATGTCGTGGCCCAGGATCTCGACAGGATGCTCATGCTGTTCCCGAAGCTCGGCCAGCGGCTGTCGCAGCGCGCCGGCTCGCTCTCCGGCGGCGAGCAGCAGATGGTGGCGATGGCGCGGGCGCTGATGAGCCGTCCCCGCATGATCGTGATGGACGAGCCGACCATGGGCCTGTCGCCGCTCTATGTCGATCGCGTGCTCGAGCTGATCCGTACCATCAACCAGGACGGCGTCTCAGTGTTCATGGTCGAACAGAATGCCAGCCTTGCGCTCGAGATCGCTCATGAAGCCTATGTGCTCCAGACCGGCAAGATCGTGCTCTCCGGCCCGGCGCGGACACTGAAAGACGATCCCCGCATCCGCGACGCCTATCTAGGCGGTTCCGAGGCGGCGTAGAGCGAGCCGATCTCATGGTTCGAGACGGCCGCTATGGCGGGCTCCTCACCATGAGGGCCCAGGGCTTGGTCGCAAAACAAGACGTCATCCTCGAGGGCCCGCGCGAGCGGGGGTCTCGAAGGATGGCTGCATGCGCTGCTGCAGAACCGTGTTGTCCCTCGGGGATTGCACTGGTCAGTGTGATCATCTTGTGAAAAGATCATACCGGTGGCGCGACGGGGCGTGCAACGGACGGAATGGTTGTCGTGACGAGATGGTCTTTGCGGGCGGTCGAGCCCGGAGCTGCGCTGCTGTTCAGCGGGCTCATCGCCGCCAACATCGCCGCGTGGACCTGGGCCTTCGCGCTGTTCGGCGACCGGCCGACGGTGATGGCGACCGCGCTGCTGGCCTGGGTCTTCGGGCTCCGCCACGCCGTCGATGCCGACCACATCGCCGCCATTGATAACGTCGTGCGCAAGCTGATGCAGGTGGGCGGCGGGCCGCGCAGCGTCGGCCTCTATTTCGCGCTGGGCCATTCCACCGTCGTGGTGGTCGCGACCATGTTGCTCGCGCTCGGCGTGGTGAGCCTCGGCGGCGACAGCCTGCTCAAGGAGATCGGCGGCCTGATTGGCACGTCGGTCTCGGCGCTGTTCCTGCTCATGATCGCGGCCATCAATCTCGCGATCTTCGCAGGCTTGTGGCGGACGTTTCGCAGGGCGCGCGAGCAGGGCGTTCACGACGCCGCGGGCCTCGATGCGCTGCTCGCCAATCGCGGCATCCTGGCGCGGCTGCTTGGCCCGATGTTCCGCCTGGTGACGAAACCCTGGCACATGTATCCGCTCGGTTTCCTGTTCGGCCTCGGCTTCGATACCGCGACCGAGATCGGCCTGCTCAGCATTTCCGCCAGCGAAGCCGCGCGTGGTACCTCGCTCGCCGATGTCCTGGTGTTCCCGGCGCTGTTCGCCGCGGGCATGGCGCTGGTCGACACTGCTGACTCCGCGTTGATGGTGAGTGCCTATCGCTGGGCCTTCGTCGATCCCTTACGCAAGCTCTGGTACAATCTTACGATCACGGGGGCCTCGGTCGCGATCGCACTGTTGATCGGCGGCATCGAAGCGCTTGGCCTGATCAGCGATCGTCTCGGCTTGGCCGGCGGCGTGTGGGCGGTGGTCGATGGTCTTAACGAATCGCTGGCGAATTTCGGCTTCGTCGTGATCGCGCTGTTCGCGGTCGCCTGGCTCGTCTCCGCTTTGCTCTATCGCCGCATGTTCGCGGAGAACGGGAGCAATGCGGGGCGCGGCTTCGATGCGGCCGAGGCGGCGTCGGTGATGAGACGCTGAATCCAGGCTTAGAGCGCGGCCGCGCTTTGCGCCGGCTCCGCTGGCATATCATCGCCATTGGGATCGCCCGGCGCCGTCGCCCAGGCGAGCTCCACCAGCGTCACGATCCGGCGTCCGGCACCGTCGAGCTGGCAGACGATCAGGCCTTGCTCCTCCATATAGCTAAGCAGGCGCTGCGCGCGGCGCAGTGAATGCGAGCCATAGGCGCGCGCGATCGCGGCATCGCCGGGACACGGCCAGCCTTCCTTCGCCGCCCTCGCGATCATCATGAACACGCCCTGCATGTCGTCGGGCAGGATCGAGGCGCGCAGCGACACGTCCTGCCAGGCGTCGTCCTCAGCCAAATCGGTGCCGAGCCCGGCGCGCGCGTGCGTCAGCATGCGGCGGAATTCGTTGAGATCAGGCACCGCCGCGCCGAGCCCCTCGATGCGGCAGCGGACCACGAATTCCTGATAGAGCACGCCGATGGCGCGGAAGCCGGCATCGGGCCCGGCGAGCACGGCACGAAGGGTACGATCCACGCGCTCGCGCCGTTCAGCGAGCTCTTCAGCGCTGACCGGCAGCGCGATCGGTTCCGCATGCGATTCCGGCGTAGCTGCCGCTTTCGCGGCGCGGAGCTGCTCGAGCAGATCCGGCGCGGGCCGGCGCTGCGGCCGGCTGGCGTCGGGCGGCGGCGCGGCCAGGATCACGGCGCGCGCGTCTTCCAGCGTCGCTTCCGGCAGCGGCATCAGCCGCGGCGTGGAATTGCGCGGGCAGGTAGTGGTCGGGCCGATGTTCAAACGCAGGGGACGGCGCGATAGCGCAGGCCCCAGCGCCATGAACTGGCCACGTTCGAGATCGCGAAAGGTTTCGGCCTGCCGCCGCTCCATGCCGAGCAGGTCGGCGGCGCGCGCCATGTCGATGTCGAGGAAGGTCCGTCCCATCAGGAAGTTGGAGGCTTCCGCCGCGACGTTCTTGGCAAGCTTCGCCAGCCGCTGGGTCGCGATGATGCCGGCGAGCCCGCGCTTGCGGCCGCGGCACATCAGATTGGTCATCGCGCCGAGCGACAGTTTGCGCGCTTCGTCCGAGACCTCGCCCGCAACCGCCGGCGCAAACAGCTGTGCCTCGTCGACAACCACCAGCATCGGGTACCAATGGTCACGATTGACGTCGAACAGCCCGCCGAGGAACGCCGCGGCGCGCCGCATCTGGTTCTCGGCATCGAGCCCCTCGAGATTGAGCACGGTGGAGACACGATGCAACCGCGCGCGCTCGCCGGCGACCTGAAGGCCGCGCTCGGTGTGATCCTCGGCCTCGATCACCAGATGGCCGAAGCGATCGGCCAGCGTGACGAAGTCGCCCTCGGGATCGATGATGGCCTGCTGCACCCAGGGCGCGCTCTGTTCCAAGAGCCGCCGCAACAGATGTGATTTGCCGGAGCCCGAATTGCCTTGCACCAGGAGCCGGGTCGCCAGCAGCTCCTCGAGGTCCATGGCCGCCGCGGCGCCTGCCGTGGTCTGCCCCATCTCGATCGCAACTGTCATGTCCCCGACTCAAGTCCCGTCATTCGCGGACAGGGGCTTATCAACCCCGCCGGGGCGCGTCGAGCGCTACCGCGCGAATCAGGCCGCGTTGCCCACGGCGGAGTTCAGGCGCGATGCGACAACCGTAAAAGCGCGGGCCGATATGGCGGATGCGGATTGTCGTCCTCGTTCTCGGGAATGGCGCAGGAGCCGAATTCCTGCCTGATCCGTTCGATCTCGGCGATGCGCTCATGCAGCCGCTGCAAATGCTCGGGCGACGTCGCCCGCCAGAACCGGAAAGTGTCGGCGGTGAGCGGCACGAACGCAGTGCCGAACAGCGTCGGCTCCGGAACAATGGTGCGTCCGAGCAGCAGGAACCGCTCTGTGCCGGACACGACGAGGGTCGCATAGCCGCGGTTTCCGATTCGCCTGACGCCGTTCAGCGACCATTCGACAAGCTTGCTGAAATACGGCTCCTCGCGCCAGCGGTCGGGACAATCGTCGTCCACCGTGACGTTGACGGCGTCCTGGCTGAAATGCACCACGATGCCCGACTTCGCCGGAAACCAGTCGTCGTCGAGATGGCCCTGCAGCCAGGCACAGACGAACGACCGGCACATTTGCGGGCGGCGATCGTAGATGGTGCATCCGGTGCCGGCCTGCCAATATTTGCAGAGCTGGTTCACCGGCTTGTCGACGCCGGCGACTTCGAGGATATCGCAGCAGGCGTTGCACGATCCGCATTGCCGGGCAGGGCGGGCCGCCTTCGGCAGGCCGGTCGCGCGAAAGCCCTGGCCGTCGCGCACCAGCAGCTTCTGCTTCTCCAGTGCGGTCAACGCCCGCTCGATCTTGAGACGGGACAGTCCGGTTGCGTCGATCACGCCCTTCATCGTCGTCGCGCCTGCCTCGACCGCGCGGACGACGCTCAGCATCGCCTGATCCATTGTTGTTGTTCTTGTTCTGGTTCTCTCAGCCGTGCATTGCGTTTGGGCCGGACAACAGACCGGCAAACAGATTGTAGACACTTGACCTAGAAAGATATGTTGCTCATCTCTCTGTCGGCTGGGCAATAAGCCGAACCTGTCCCACGTGCATGCAACGTCTGCGCGAATGAAGGGCCAGCACGTAAAGGAGAGCTCATTCGCGTCGAATCGGCTCGCTTTGCTCGCGGAGCGCCGGGATATGACGGGCGGCATGCCGTCGTCTCACGCAGTCGTGATATCAGCGGCCTGCGCGTCGGCGCGATGTGAAGGCGACCGGACCGCGTGACCAATCGAGATGCGACGACTATCGTTGAGTTTGCGCAACACCGGGAACAGGTCGTACGCCGAACCTGCAGTGATGCTGGTTCAGATCGCCACGGCGGGCGCAGCGTGGGTGACGTTTGGTGCAACGCTCGGCCGTGGCGCCCGTCGTCTTGGGCATCCCGACCTGGTCACGCGCACCGGCGCGGTCGCGCTGGTCGCGGTGACCGGCCTGATCTGGATTCGATTCGCTCGCAGCGCCTGAGCGCCGATGTCGCTGGAAGCGGCGCCCCTACTGCGCGCCGGATCCGCCCTGCACGATCTTCTCGTTGAGCTTCTGGTCCACGGTGTCGACCGTGCGGTCGATCTCGGCATTGGGCACACCGAGCTGATGCGAGATCAGCTTCACCAGCAAGTCGACGCGCTCGATGAAGGGCGCGCCGCTCGCGACCGCGCGGGCGGCCGACGACGGCTTGAGCAGGCTTTCGGCGGCCTTGGCATATTTGGCGAACGGCACCTGGTCCTGCGGGTCGGCGCCGAGGCGGCGGGCGATGGCATCGACATGATCGTAGATCGTCTGCGAGCGCGCGAGGTCGCCATGGACGGCATCGCGGATCGACTGCGGCTCATTCGGCGTGATGCAGCGGTAATTGCCAGTCAGCAGCATCGACCATTTCGCCAGCGGCACGAACAACGAGTCGAACACCTTCAGCTTCACCGGCACGTCCTGGCCGTCGAGTGTCACCGCGTCGATGTCGGCTTCGAGCTCGCGCAGCAGCTTGTTGTGCTTCTCGTCTGCGAATACCGATGCCTTGAAGTTCGTGGGCAGGCCGACATGGAGCACGTTCGCCGCCTCTTCCGGCGGACGGAATGCCTGCGGGTCGGGCGAGCACAGCGTCACCAGCCCCGGCTCGAAGCGCTCCCACACCTGCGCATTGGTGTAGGCCTCCTCGAGATCCATGTCTGCGAGGGCCGGAATCCGCTTCAGATAGGGTAGCGGCGGCATGTTCATGATCGACAGGCACGGCAGCTTCGCCGCGGCGATCTTGACCATGAGAACGCGCACCGTGTGGTTGGTGTATTGCGGCTCCTGCATGGCGAGGCCGACCAGGTCGTAGCGCGAGAGGTCGACATTGGCCGGCGTCACCGCGTCGAGCTTGCCGGGCAAGTCGCGCGAGAAGATCGCCCGGTGCACCGCCTCGTCGCGCAACTTGATGCGCACCTCGGTACCGTCCCGATTGATCAGCTCCGCGGTCTTGGCGCGGCACACCAGGGTCACGTTATGCCCAGCCATCAAGAGCTTCGTGCCCAGCAGGGAGCCGTAAGAAGCTCCGAGAATCAGGATGTTACGCGCCATATTTCGTCCCTTGGCAGTCGTGCAGTTTTGTCCCCTCCTCCGTCCGGAGGGGGAATTGCGGGCATGTAAAGCGAAGTGCGTGGGGATGGCAACTGGGATAATGCATACAAGGGGGCACCGATAGACGGATGGTGCGAAAAGCGAAATCCGGAGGCGCTCGCCCGGCGGGCAGCTTCTATCGCCCCATATCCCGGCTCAACCGAGAGGGGCGATCATGTGTCGCGATGAGCGCAAGACGTACGGAGTCCCGAGCTGACGTTAGATGCTAAAGGGCGGCCCGTTCGGCCGCCATTTAAATTTCCGCGTGCCGATCTCACTTCACCATCGCGCCGTAAACGATGTCCTGGACCTGTTCGCGATAATATTTCCTGAGCTCGCCCGGCGCCGCCGTTCCGACGACGACGACGAGACGCTCCTTGGGATCGCAGAAGAACTGCGTCCCGAAGGCGCCATTCCAGGTGAACTCGCCGGGATTGCCGGGGACCGACGACAGCCCCTCGCTGGTGCGGACCGCAACCGAAAGGCCAAAGCCGAAGCCGCCGCGATGCGGCTCGATGTTCGCCACGTTGTTCTTGATCTCGGGACCGAGATGGTTGGCCGTCATGTGATGCACGGTCTTGGGGGAGAGAATGCGCTGGCCATCGAGCTCGCCACCGTTGAGCAGCATCTGCCCGAAACGGACGTAGTCGCCGATCGTCGCGAACGCGCAGGCACCGCCACAGTCGAATTTAGTCGGCGTGTCCAAAAGCTTGATCGCCTGGGGCTTGCCGGTCAGCGGATCATTGGCGAACGGGCGGGCGAGGCGAGGGCGCTGTGCGTCCGTCGGGTGGAAGGTCGCGTCCTTCATGGCGAGCGGCTGCCAGACGTTGGCAGCGAGATAATCACCGAGCTTCTGCTCGCTCACCTTCTCGACCACAGCACCAAGCACGTCGATCGAAAAACCGTATTCGAACTCAGTCGAGGGCTGATGCGCCAGCGGCAGTTTTGTGATGCGATCGATGAAGGCCTGGGTGTCGCCTTCGATCGCAGGCGCTATGCCATCGGGATATTGCCGCGCCACCGGACTGGAGCTGTCGGGGCGGCCGCCATACATCAGCCCGGACGTATGCCGGTAGAGATCATGGATGAAGATCGGCGAGGCCTGCGGCTCGAGCTTGAGCGATCCGTCCGCCTGGTGCACGCCGACCTTCATGTCGGCAAAGCCCGGATAGTAGTCGGACAGCTTGGCCTGAAGCGGCAACTGGCCTTTTTCCATCAGCGTCAGGCCGGCGACCGCTGCCATCGGCTTGGTCATCGAGGCCAGCGCGAAGATCGCGTCGACAGGCATCGGCGTGCTCTTGTCTGGATCAAGCATGCCGTAAGCTTTGTAGTGCACGAGCTTGCCGTCTCGCGCCACCGCGACGACCGCGCCGGGTACGCGCTTGGCGGCGATCTCGCGCGCGAAGAAACTGTCGAGGCGTGCAAGGCCCTGTTTGGAGAAGCCGACATCGTCGGGATTGGCTTCCGGCAGCGGCGCGGCACTGGCCGTACCGAACGCGATGGCGGCAGCCGCCGCCGCGATCATGGCGATCGTCTTGTTCATTGCGTCCTCCCAAAGGCGCGAGCTCGTTATGCAGTGGCTCGCGAATGCCGAGATCACACGTCCGCGACCGAGCGGAGTCAAGCGCGGGCAGAACATGTCTGGGACGCGCCGGAGATGCCGGAACCTATCGTCCTTCACCGGCGCGCCACAGCGCATCGAGGCCGTGCCGGTAGGTCGGGTGAGCAAGCGTGACGCCGAGCTCGCGCTTAAGTTTCGCGTTGGAGACCCGGGCGCTGCTGGCGTAGAAGCTGCGGGCCATCGCCGACATCTCGGCTGTCGCGAACGCTTCTTCTGGCGGCGGTGCAACGCCCATCAGCTGCGCGGCGTAGGCGATCACGTCCTGCGGCGGCGCGGGCTCGTCGTCGCACACGTTCCAGGTGCCGCCGTTCGGGTGACGGACAGCGGCCATGATGGCGCTCGCGATGTCGTCGACGTGGATGCGGTTGAAGACCTGTCCCGGCTTGATGATGCGCCGGGCCGTTCCCGCACGCAGGGTCAGGAGCGCATTGCGGCCGGGACCATAGATGCCCGCAAGCCTGAGGATCGCGGCAGCGCCGCCTGTTGCCTCCGTCCAGGCTTGCTCCGCCGCGAGCCGCATCCGCGTGCGTTCGAACATCGCCTGTGGCGGGGTGCTCTCGTCGACCCATCCGCCGCCGTGATCGCCATACACGCCGATGGTCGAGAGATAGACGACCTTGCGGCGACCTGCCGCCACTACGTCCGCAAGGCCGGTGACAGTGGGATCGCCGGAGCGGCCGGGCGGGATCGATATGAGAAGGACGTCGGCGTCGCTGATGCGTTCGACCGTGGTGCGATCCAGATCACTCCCGGAAAAGGCTTGCACCTCGATGTTGGTGAGATCATCCCGCTGCCCGGGATTGCGCACGGTACCGGCGAGGTGCGAGAAGGCGCCGCCGAACCTGCGGACGAAGTGCCTGGCGCTATAGCCGATGCCAAGGATGAAGAGCCGCATGCCTCTGCCGTGCTGGTCGGGGTTCCCGTCGCGCTACCTGCGCCCCTCTGCTCATAAGAGATTTTTGGGGCCGGCAAAAGATATTGCAATTTGTCTCACCTGCGGCCGCGGGCGATGGTCACCTGGGCGATAGGAGAAATCATCGATCATGCAGGCAGAAGCATCCGCCACGCCGGTAGCATGCAATGCTGCCGACCTGATCCGGCGCGCCGCCGCGCTCATCTTCGATGTCGACGGGACGCTCGCCGAAACGGAGGAGCTGCACCGGCAGGCGTTCAATCATGCCTTCTTGCGCCACGGGCTCGGCTGGGAATGGGACCGCGCCGTCTACAAGGACCTGCTGCGGGTGACCGGGGGCAAGGAACGTATGCGCGCCTACCATGCAAGGCTGCGGATCGCCCAGCCATTGGCGGACGAGGACATCGCGGAGCTTCATCGCATCAAGACCGCCCATTATGCCGAGCTGGTCGAGACCGGCTGCTGTCCGTTGCGGCCGGGCGTGGCGGAGCTGCTCGCCGCCGCGAGGGCGCGCGGCCAGCGGCTCGCGATCGCGACCACCACTTCTCACGGCAATATCGACGCACTGCTCTCGCAGGCGTTGGGGCCGGGCTGGGCAAGGGTTTTCGACGCGATCGTTGCCGGCGACGACGTGCGGCACAAGAAGCCTGCACCGGACGTCTATCTCGAGGTCCTGGCACGGCTGAAGCTGACTGCGCACGATTGTGTGGCGATCGAAGACTCCGCGAATGGCCTGATCGCGGCCTCACGAGCCGGCATACCGGTTCTGATCACGCGCAGCATGTTCTTCGGGGACGATGATTTCAGCGCTGCGCGGGTCGTGCTGGACGATCTGTCGAGGCTTGGATGAGGTGCTAAACAAAAAACTCGCAAAACAACCCCATGCACAGTAGATCACGCCTGCGTGATCATCGTCTTCAGTGGACGCGGTGGCTCGGGCTATCCTCTTCGGCCTGCTCGACAATCTGCGCGATCGGGCTCGATTGGTGATGCACCAGGAGCCAGCCGTCGCCGACGCGGCGGAAATGGTTCGCCGCCGCCAAAGCGGTGCCGTCGACGATCTCGATGCAGAGCACGCGCGCGCTGTCGCCGTCGACGATGGCCTGCGGTTCGGCGCAGACGATCTGCGGCCGCTGCGGATTCTGCAGGATGTCGCGCCAGCTTCCGATCACGGTGGCCCGCCCGATAATGGCCGGCCAGCCGGGATGAATGCAGGAAATGGCGTCATCATCCGCCCACATCCGCTCCATTTCGTTGAAATTGCCGGCCGAAAAGGCGGCGTAGAAGGCCGCGTTCGCAGCGATGACCTTGCTGTCTTTTGCCATGCCTCCCGGGTGCGGCAATGGCAGGCAAAAATCAAGCGCGACTTCCGTCGGCGTTGACCGCGGTGCAGCATTCAAGATGCTGCGCGCGTTGTGGTCACGCCCAAACGTGCGCCGCCACCGCCCGCCGTGCGCCATCCTGGTAGAGACGGCCGAGCGCCGAAGTCACGGCCTCGCGCAGGCGCGGCTCTGCGCCAAAAGGTCCGAACACCTTGGCGACCCCGAGCATTGCGGGCGCGAGCCGTTCCGCGATGGGACCTGCCTCGCGCGCCAGTGCGGCGAATTCGCCGGCGAGCGGATCGCGCACGTCAATCGCGCGGCCCTGCTCGTCGAGGCCGGTGACGTAGCGCATCCAGCCGGCCACCGCGAGCGCATGGGTTGCGATCGGCAAATCCTTGCGCAGGCGATCCTGCATCGCGCCGAGCAGGCGGTGTGGGAGCTTTTGCGAGCCGTCCATCGCAATCTGCCAGGTGCGGTGGTGAAGTGCAGGATTTGCGAAGCGCTTGAGCAGCGAGGCGCGATAGGCGGCGAGGTCCGTGCCTGAATGCATTGTCAGCGTCACCGCGGCCTCTTCCATCACCTGCGCGGCAAGACGGGCGAAATGCGGGTCCTGCATGGTGTCGGCGATGGTCTCGTAGCCTGAGAGATAGCCGAGATAGGCCAGCGCCGAATGGCTGGCGTTGAGCAGCCGCAGCTTCATCAGCTCGAACGGCTTGACGTCGCTGACGAGCTCGACGCCTGCGGCGGCGAGATCGGGCCGGCCCGCGGTGAAGCGGTCCTCGACCACCCATTGCGTGAACGGCTCGGTCATCAGGGGCCATGCGTCGTAAAAGCCCAGCGCGGATGACACCGCATCCCGGTCGGCGTCTGTGGTTTCCGGCACGATGCGGTCGATCATCGTGCAGGGGAAAGCGACTGCATCCGCGATCCACTTGCCGAGCTCTTTCGACCGCAGCGCGGCGAACTGCGTCACGATCCGCTGCACGGTGTGGCCGTTGGCGGCGAGGTTGTCGCAGCACAGCACGGTGAAGGGTGGAAGACCCTGCGCCCGGCGGCGCGCCAGCGCAGCCACAATGAAGCCCGGCGCCGAGCGCGGTGCGCCGAAATTGTTGAGATCGTGCACGATGTCGGGATTCCGCTCGTCCAGATCGCCGGTTTGCGGCGTGTGGCAATAGCCCTTCTCGGTGACGGTCAGGGACACGATGCGAATGGCGGGATCGACCATGCGCCCGACCAGCCGTGCCGGATCCTCGCGAGCGACGACGCTGTCGAGCAGCGCGCCGATGACGCGGTGCTCGGTGCCTTCGGCCGATCGTATGGCAAGTGTGTAGAGGTGGTCCTGTGGGGCAAGGGCGTCGCGCGTGTCCGGGCTGCGCAGGCTCGCGCCGACGATACCCCAGGACGCGCTGCCTGCGGCAAGGCAGTCGTCGATGACGACGGCCTGGTGTGCACGGTGAAACGCTCCCAAGCCCAGATGCACGACGCCCGGCGTGACGCGGGAACGGTCATAGGCCGGGCGGCGGATGCCGGGCGGCAGCCGCTCGAGATTGGTGCGGCCAAGGCGCGTTGAACGAAGGCGCATGGACGTCTCCCCTTTGCTTTGCCGCTGCTTGACATGGCGCCTGTCCTCGGTCAATGCTCCGGTCAATTGGTAAGACCAATTTTCCAAAATTGGCCGGCCGCGGGTACACGAGGTGCCTCGCGACCCGTTCGGGAGGACCAGCGTGCCGCTGGAAGCTGTGGAGGCGAGACGGCTCTATCGCCAGGTCGCCGATCAATTGCGAAGCCTGATCGACAGCGGCGAGTACGCCGTCGGCAGCCGCTTGCCGACCGAGCGCGAACTCGCCGAACAGCTCAAGGTATCGCGGCCGACGGTGCGCGAAGCTTTGATCGCGCTCGAGGTCGAAGGCCGCCTCCGCATCCGGGTCGGGTCCGGCATCTACGTGATCGAGCCCGCCGCCGTTGCGGCACCGGCACCCGCATGCGTCATCGAGGGCCCGTTTGAGCTGCTGCGCGCCCGCGAATTCCTGGAAAGCGCCGTCGCCGAAGAGGCCGCGCGCGTGGCGACCAAGGACGACATCGCCCGCATCGATGCGTCTCTTGTCGCGATGGAGAAGGTCGAGCATCCCGGCGAAGCCTCGATGGTCCATGATCGCGCGTTTCACATCGCGATCGCCGGGAGCCTCGGCAACGCCGTTCTGGTGCGCGTGGTCGGCGAGCTGTTCGATCAGCGCCTCAATCCCTATTTCGCCCAGCTTGCGCATTATTTCGAGAGTCCGGGCACGTGGCGGGCGGCGCTCGACGAACATCGCGCGGTGCGCGATGCAATCGCGGCGCATGATCCGCAGGCCGCGCGCGTTGCCATGCGCAATCATCTGGCGCGCTCCCAGGAACGCTTCGCGCAGAATTTTGGCGCCGAGAACGCGGTGGGATCCTCGTCCGGACCCAGCCGCACGGAGCGAGCCGGGGCAAAACCGTCAAAACCGAAACATGCGCCGAAGAAGCGGGCTGCGAGCAGCAGCGCACGACGGCGATGAGATTGGGCGGCTCGCTTCCGCTTTGGGGCGGGCGAACAAGAAGCAGACTTGAACGATGGAGGAAAAGTCGATGTTGAAGAAGATGACGATTGCCGCGGCGCTCTCCGCCGCCGCGCTGCTGGCTGCGACCAATGCAGGCATGGCGCAGACCAAGCTCAAATGGGCCCATGTCTATGAGACCTCGGAGCCGTTCCACACCGCATCGGTTTGGGCCGCGCAGGAGATCGGCAAGCGCACCAATGGCCGCTATCAGATCGAGGTCTATCCGGCCTCACAGCTCGGCAAGGAAGCCGACATCAACCAGGGGCTCTCGCTCGGTTCGGTCGACATCATCATCTCCGGCTCCAGCTTTGCGGCCAAGAGCTTCCCGCCGATCGGCGTGACCTACTATCCCTACACTTTCCGCAACGCCGACCATCTTCTCGCCTATACCAAGAGCGACATCTTCAAGGAGCTCGCCAAGGGCTACGAGGACAAGAGCGGCCATCACATCGTCGCGGTGACTTATTACGGCGTGCGCCAGACCTCGTCGAACAAGCCGATCAAGACCTGCGCCGATATGAAGGGCCTGAAGATGCGCGTGCCCGACGTGCCGGCCTATCTCGCAATGCCGCGCGCCTGCGGCGCCAACACCGCGCCGATCGCGTTCGCCGAAGTCTATCTCGCGCTCCAGAACGGCACCGTCGAGGCGCAGGAGAATCCGCTGACCACGATCGAGGCCAAGAAGTTCTACGAGGTGCAGAAGCACATCGTGCTGACCGGCCACATCGTCGACCACCTCAACACCGTGATTGCGGGCGCGCTGTGGAAGAAGCTCAGCGACGACGACAAGAAGATCTTCACCGACGTCGCGCAGGAGGCGGCCGCCAGGGCCACCGAGGAGATCAAGCAGAACGAGGCCAAGCTCGTCGCCTTCTTCAAAGAGAAGGGCTTGAGCGTGACCGAAGTCGACAAGAACGAGTTCCGCGACGCCGTGCTGAAGAACGTTGCGTTCGAGACTTTTGGTTACCGCAAGGCCGACTGGGAAAAAATCCAGGAAGTCAAATAGCAGTGGCTGTCATTCCGGGGCTCGCGAGCGAGAACCCGGAATCTCGAGGTTCCGGGTTCGACGCTGACGCGTCGCCCCGGAACGACGTTGAGGTCTATCGAGGAGCAACCCATGTCGACCGCCGAAATCCACCGGCAGATCACCGCGGACGAGATCGCCCATACTTTCGAGGAAGAGGCGACGCCGAAGGTCGATCTCGGCATCTACGCGCTCGAGGACTGGCTGGCGCTCGCGATCTTCTGGGTGATGGCGCTTGCCGTCTTCCTCCAGTTCTTCACCCGTTACGTGCTCAACGACAGCTATGCCTGGACCGAAGAGATCGCGACCTACTGCCTGATCGGCGTGGTCTTCATCGGCTCCTCGATGTGCGTGCGGCTGTCGCGCCACATCCAGGTCGATCTCGTCTACCGCTATCTGCCGCAACCCGTGGCGCGCGCGCTGTCGACGGTGATCGACCTGATCCGGATCGTCTTCTTCGGCTATGCCATCAAGCTGGTCTGGGTCTACATCCAGATCATCGGCGACGAGCAGATGACCACGATCAATCTTCCCAAGGACTACGTATATTATGCTGTGCTGCTCGGCTTCGTGCTGATGTTCGCACGCTCGGTGCAGGTGGCAATGCAGAACTGGCGACAGGGCTACTCGGTCCTCGAACGTCCCGGTGCCTATGACGGATCGGAAGGATAGACCATGCTGCTGTTGCTCGGGGGCTTTCTCGTCCTGATGCTGCTCGGCGTTCCCGTGGCGATCGCCATGGCCGCGTCGTCGCTGCTCTACATCCTGGTCAGCGGCGTGACGCCCGACGTCACGCTGGCGCAACGCATGATCGCCGGCGTCGAGAGCTTTCCGCTGCTCGCCGTGCCGTTCTTCATCCTGGCCGGCAACCTCATGAACATCGCCGGCGTTACGGGGCGCATCTACAAATTCGCGGTTGCGCTCGTTGGCTGGATGCGCGGCGGCCTCGGCCACGTCAACATTATCGGCTCGGTGATCTTCTCCGGCATGTCCGGCACCGCGATAGCCGATGCCGCCGGTCTCGGTACCATCGAGATCAAGGCGATGAAGGACCACGGCTACTCCACCGAGTTTTCGGTCGGCGTCACCGCGGCCTCGGCGACGCTCGGCCCCATCATCCCGCCGTCGCTGCCCTTCGTGATTTACGGCATGATGGCGAACGTCTCGATCGGCGCGCTGTTCCTCGGCGGCGTCATTCCCGGCGTCGTCCTGACCCTGTTCATGATGGCCACCGTCACCTACTTCGCGCACAAGAACAAATGGGGCAGCGATACGCCGTTCTCCTGGCCGCAGCTCGGCTCGGCCGGGCTCGAGATCGTCATCGTGCTGTCGTTCCCGCTTGCGATCTGGCTGATGACGCTCGCCGGCATGTCGACCAACATGGCGGTGGTGATTGGGCTTGGCGCGCTGCTGGTGATCGACTGGTATTTCGACTTCTCCGCGGTGATGGCGCTGATGGCCCCGGTGATCCTGATCGGTGGCATGACCCTCGGCTGGTTCACGCCCACGGAAGCCGCCGTCGCCGCGGTGATCTGGTCGCTGTTCCTCGGCCTCGTGCGCTATCGCACCATGACGTTCCAGACCGTCGCCAAGGCGACCTTCGACACTATCGAGACCACGGCCTCGGTGCTGTTCATCGTCACGGCGGCCTCGATCTTCGCCTGGCTGCTGACGGTGTCGCAGGCGGCCCAGATGTTGTCGGACTGGATGCTCAGCATCACCCACAACAAATGGGTGTTCCTGGCGCTCGCCAACGTCCTGATCCTGTTCGTCGGCTGCTTCATCGACACCACGGCGGCGATCACTATTTTGGTGCCGATCCTGCTGCCGATCGTGCTCAAGCTCGGCATCGATCCGATCCATTTCGGTCTGATCATGACGCTGAACCTGATGATCGGACTGCTGCACCCGCCGCTCGGCATGGTGCTGTTCGTGCTCGCCCGCGTGGCAAAACTCTCGGTCGAGCGTACGACGGTGGCGATCCTGCCCTGGCTGGTGCCGCTGATGCTCGCGCTGATCGCGATCACCTACATTCCCGAGCTGACCCTCTGGCTGCCAAAATACATGGGACTTTCCAAATGACTTCCACTGCTCTTGCCGCAACCCTGTTCGGGCCCGAAGACCTGCGCATGATCGAGCATCCGCTCGACAAGCTCAGCGACGGCATGGTGCGCGTCCGGTTCGGCGCCGGCGGCATCTGCGGCTCGGACATGCACTATTTCCGCCACGCCCGCACCGGCGATTTCGTCGTGAAGTCGCCACTGGTGCTCGGCCACGAGATCTCCGGTGAGGTCGTGGAGATCGCCGGCGCCGCAGCGAACCTGAAGATCGGTGACCGCGTCGCCGTCAATCCGTCGCGCTGGTGCGGCCATTGCGTCGCCTGCCGCGAGGGGCGGCCGAATCTCTGCGAGAACATCTACTTCATGGGCTCGGCCTCGAAGACGCCGCACATGCAGGGCGGCTTCGCCAATTATTTCGACGCGATTCCCGCGCAGTGCGTGAAGATACCGGACCACGTCTCCTATCAGGCCGCAGCGCTGGCCGAACCGCTCGCGGTCTGCCTGCACGCGGTCGCGCGCGCCGGTAACATCGAGGGCAAGCGCGGCATCATCTTCGGCGCCGGCCCGATCGGGCTTCTGACCATGCTGGCCGCGCGCCGCGCCGGTATGACTGATGTCACGGTGGCCGACATCGCCCCGGCGCCGCTGGCCTTCGCAAGCCGGCTCGGCGCCTCGCATGTCGAGAACGTTTCGGGCGGCGAAGAGGGTCTGAAGGCGCAGGCGGCTTCGCGTTCCTATGATGTCGCCTTCGAGGTCTCCGGAACGGCCGCGGGGCTTGCCAGCGCGATCGGCATCGTCAGGCGCGGCGGCATCGTGGTGCAGATCGGCAATCTGCCGGGCGGGCAGATCCCGACACCGTCGAACGCGGTGATGGCGAAGGAGATCGACCTGCGCGGCTCGTTCCGTTTTGGCTTCGAGTTCATGACGGCGGTGGAACTGATTGCGGACGGCAGCGTCGACGTGCTGGCGTTGGTCACCGCGGAGCGGCCGCTATCGACCGCGCCCGATGCGCTCAGGCTGGCACTCGACCGCTCGCAGAGTGTCAAGGTCGTGCTGACCGCGAATTGATCGGAGACAACGCATGATGCTGGAGGGATGGCGCTGGTACGGGCCGGACGATCCGGTCTCGCTCGACGATGTCAGGCAGGCCGGTGCGACGGACATTGTCTCGGCGCTGCATCAGGTGCCGATCGGCGAGGCCTGGACGCGCAAGGCGGTCGAAGAGCGCAAGAATTTCATTGAGAACGGGCAGCCCGGCCGCTCGCAACTGACCTGGTCGGTGGTGGAATCAATTCCGATCCCCGACGACGTCAAGCGCCTCGGGGCTAAGGCGACCAAATCGATCGAGGCGTGGATCGCGAGTCTCGAAGCGGTGGCCGCTTCTGGGATCAAGATCATCTGCTACAATTTCATGCCTGTCGTCGACTGGTGCCGCACCGATCTGGAATGGGAGCTGCCGAACGGCGCCCGCGCCATGCGCTTTGACCAAGACCGCTTTGCCGCCTTCGAGCTGCATATCCTCAAGCGTCCTGCTGCGCTTCAGGAATATTCGCCGGAGCAGCAGGCCCGCGCGAAACAGCTGTTCGACAAGATGAGCCAGGCCGACATCGACTATCTCGTGATGGTCATTGCCAGCGCGCTGCCGGGCTCGACCACCGAGCCCATGACCATCCCGCAATTCCGCGATCGGCTCGAGACGTATCGCGACATCACGCCAAAGATCCTGCGGCGGCATCTTGCCGAATTCCTGGGCCGTGTCGCGCCGGTCGCCGAGCAGCTCGGTGTATCGCTGACGCTGCATCCGGATGATCCGCCGCGCCCGCTGTTCGGCCTGCCGCGCGTTGCCTCGACGGCCGAGGACTACCAGGCGCTGTTCGACGCCGTGCCGTCCAAGGCCAACGGCATCTGCCTGTGCACGGGATCGCTCGGCGTTCGGTCTGAGAACGATCTGCCTGCGATGGCGGAGCGCTTTGGCTCTCGCATCGCCTTTGCCCATCTGCGCGCAACAAAGCGCGAGGCTGATGGTCTTTCATTCTACGAGTCCGATCATCTCGACGGCGACGTCGACATGATCGCCGTGCTCAAGGCGCTGTTAAGGGAGAACGCGCAGCGTTCGCCCAACAAGAGAATCGTGTTCCGTCCCGATCACGGCCACCGCATGCTCGACGATCTCGCCACTACCAAGCGCACCAATCCCGGCTACACCGCGATCGGCCGCCTGCGCGGCCTGGCCGAACTCCGCGGCGCAATCCGCGCGATCCAGCATCGGTAGAGGCTCGCTTCTCATCCGTTAGGGAGGCGTTTATCCACACCATCATTGCGAGCCAACGGGTCCGCGCGAAGCGCGGCCCGAGGACAGGCTCCGCGAAGCAATCCCGAGTCTTTTCGCGGAGGGATTCTGGATTGCTCACATGGGGGTTTGGTGTGTCAAGATTTATGATCAGCTCTTTGTTCGATTGCAGGCCAGCTCTTCGTCCCGACCGTGGGATCTTT
>NZ_JADPJR010000079.1:0-55726 GCF_023073535.1 Bradyrhizobium sp. 179
CGATAGGATGATCGAGCAACATCGTCGTCTCCAGGTTGAATGGATGCAACCTCAGTCTGGCCTCAGACTTGGTCGCTATCCACCCCCATGGAATCTTCGCTACGCTCGCAATGATGGTTGAAACACAGGAGCACGATAATTGTCTCAAGAGCTGATTCGCGAAACTGCGTGCACCGTCGTCGACAAATTGCGGTCCGGCGACGTCTCGCCGCTCGAGCTGCTGGATGTGCTGGAGAAGCGCATCAGTGAAGTCGACAGCAAGGTCAACGCGCTGCCGACGCTGTGCTTCGACCGCGCCCGGGATAACGCCAAGGCGCTGATGCAGAAGCCGGCCGGCGCGCGCGGGCTGCTCGCGGGCCTGCCGGTGCCGATCAAGGATCTGACCGACGTTGCGGGCGTGCTGAACACCCAGGGCTCGCCGATCTTCAAGGACAACATCCCAGCGAAATCCGATCTCATGGTCGAGAACCTCGAGGCCAACGGCGCAGTCGTCTACGCCAAATCCAACACTCCGGAATTCGGCGCCGGCGCCAACACCTTCAACGAGGTATTCGGCGCGACCCTCAATCCCTGGGATACTTCGAAATCTGCGGCCGGGTCCTCCGGCGGCGCAGCAGTTGCGCTCGCCACCGGCATGGCCTGGCTCGCGCAGGGCTCAGACATGGGCGGCAGCCTGCGCAGCCCTGCGAGCTTCTGCGGCATCGTCGGCATGCGGCCGAGCATCGGCCGCGTCGCGCATACGCCGAAGGCAGGCATCGACCGCAATCTGGGCGTGCAGGGTCCGATGGCACGCAACGTCGAGGATCTCGCGCTGCTGCTGGATGCCATGAGCGGCGACTATGCCGCCGATCCGCTGTCGCTGCCGGCGCCTTTGACTTCTTTTCTCTCGGCGGCGCAGTCTGGCAAGAGGCCGAAGCGCATCGCCTATTCGCCCGATCTCGGCATCACGCCGGTCGATCCCGAGGTCAAGGCGATCACGGGCAAGGCGGCTGAACGTTTTGCCGAGGCCGGCGTCATCGTCGAGGAGGCGCATCCGGACTGGCGCGAGGCGCATGAATGCTTCCACGTGCTGCGCGCTTTCGATTTCGCGATCAGCAAGGCGCAACTTCTCCGGACCAAGCGTGACCTGCTCAAGCCCGAGGTGATCTGGAACATCGAGGAAGGCCTCAAGCTCACCGTCGAGCAGCTTGCGCGCGCCGAGGCCCAGCGCGTTGGCATGACGGCGCGCGCCGTCGAGTTCTTCAAGACCTACGACCTCCTGCTGGTGCCGACGACGATCGTGCCGCCCTTCCCGGTCGAGCATCGCTATGTCGCCGAATGCGCCGGCAAGACGTTCGAGAACTATGTCGAATGGCTCGGCATCGTCTACGCCATCACGCTCGCCTGCTGCCCGTCGCTGTCGCTGCCCTGCGGCTTTACCGCGTCCGGCCTGCCTGTCGGCGTGCAGGTGGTCGGCGCACCGCGCGCAGATGCGCAGGTGATTGCAGGCGCGAAGGTGCTGGAGGATATATTGGGCCTGCGCGGCACGACCCCGATTGATCCGAAGGTGAAGAATTAATCTCGCTCTGGTGCCCGGATGCAGCGCAGCGCTCTTTCAGCGATGCGCTGCATCGCCGGGGCCGAGCGTCACCGCGCGCCTGATGCCTCCAGACTCCGGCTATAGCGCGACATCGCAAAGCAAAAGACAAAATAGATTGCGGCGACGAAGATATAGACCTCGACGGAAAACTGCTGCCAAGCGGGATCGATGATCGCGGTCTTCGCCGTCGTCAGCAGGTCGAAGATGCCGATGATCAGCACGAGACTGGTATCCTTGAAGAAGGCGATGAAGGTGTTGACCAGTGGCGGGATGACGTGGCGGATCGCCTGCGGCAAGATGATCAGCCGGTGCTTGCGCCAGTAGGACAGTCCCAGCGCGTCGGCAGCCTCATACTGCCCGCGCGGTACGGCCTGGAGACCACCGCGGATGACTTCGGCAAGGTAGGCGCCCGCGAACAGTATGATCGCGATCTGTGCGCGCAACAGCTTGTCGATGTTGAACCCACTCGGCATGAACAGCGGAAACATCACGCTCGCCATGAACAAGAGGCTCACCAGCGGCACGCCGCGGATCAGCTCGACATAGAGCACGCTAAGCGAGCGGATTGCCGGAAGCTTCGAACGACGGCCGAGCGCGACGAGGATGCCGAGCGGAAAGCCGAACGCGAGTCCAAACGTCGCCAGGATCAGCGTGACCGGCAATCCGCCCCAGCGGTCCTGCGAGACGAACGAGAGCCCGAGCACCCCGCCCCACATCAGCACGCTGATCAGCGCGAGTGCACCGATCCAGATGAAAACGAGTTCGCGCCGCCACAGCGCGCGGCGGGTCGAGAGATAGAACAGCGCGATGAACAGCACGACCGACAACGCCGGTCGCCACTGCTCGTCGAATGGATAGGTGCCGAACAGGATGAAGCGGTACTTTTCGGGGATGACAGCCCAGCAGGCGCCGATGCCGCGCACCGCGCGGCAAGCGCTGGAATCATTCGCCGGCGTAAGCCAGACAGCGCTGGCGATGCCCCATTGCACGAAGCTGATCACGCCCTTCGCGAGCACCGCCAGCAGCACGATCGTGAGGATGCCGTTCGGAATCGAGGAGAACAAGTTGCTGCGCAGCCAGCGCAGCATCGGATTACCAACTTGCGGGCGGCGAGCGGCACGCGGCACGTCCGGCATATCGCTGATCGCCGTCATTCTCAGCGCTCCACCAGCGCGATGCGCGCATTGTACCAGTTCATGAAAAAGCTGATCCCGAGACTGATGGTCAAGAACACCGCCATGATCAGCGCGATCGCCTCGATCGCCTGCCCGGTCTGGTTCAGCGTGGTGTTGGCGATCGAGACCACGTCCTGGTAACCGATCGCGACCGCAAGCGATGAGTTCTTTGTCAAATTGAGATACTGACTGGTCATCGGCGGAACGATCACGCGCAATGCCTGTGGCAGGATGATCTGCCGCAGCATGAAGCTGCGGCGCAGGCCAAGCGCGTTGGCGGCGTCCCACTGTCCCCGCGGCACCGACTGGATGCCGCTGCGCACGATCTCGGCGACGAAGGCCGAGGTGTAGGTGACGAGTGCGAGCAACAGCGCGAAATATTCCGGCGCCAGCGTCAGCCCACCAACAAAGTTGAAGCCGCGCAACTCGGGCCATTCGATGCTCCAGGATGCACCGAGCAGCACGGACGCCAGCGCCGGCAACGCAATCACCAGCGCAACCGCAAAGGGCCACGCCGACCGCGGCTTGCCATCGCGCATCTGCTGCGCGACCAGCGATCGCCGGACGATATAGAGCACCGCGCAACCCAGCACGGCGGTGCCGAGGACCGCGAGCTGCGCCGGCCCGAACGGGATCGCCGGCAGGATCAGGCCCCGATTGGACAGGAACACACCCTCGACTGGTCGCCACGCGGCGCGTGCGGCCGGCAGCGCCTGCATCAATACGTACCAGAACAGGAGCTGAAGCAGCAGCGGGATGTCGCGGAGCGTCTCGACATAGACCGCAGCGAGCCGTGACAGCAGCCAGTTCGCCGACAATCGCGAAATGCCGATCAGCGTGCCCAAAATCGTCGCGAGCACGATTCCGATCACGGCAACGCGCAAGGTGTTGGTGACGCCGACGACGAACGCCCAAAAATAAGTGTCTCTCGGATTATAGGCGAGCAGACTGTCGGCGATCGGCATGCCGGCCTCGCGACCGAGGAAGGCGAAGCCGGTCGTGATGCGCCGAGCCGAGAGGTTCGTGACGGTGTTGGACCAAAGGAAAGCGATGACCGCAACCGCGATGCCGACGACCAGCACCTGCCAGAACAGGCCTTTCAGCTCGCGGCGCCCGAAGGCGCCGAAGAAACGACGGCGTGGCGGCGGTCTCGGCACGTCTGATGTCACGGCACAAAAACCTTCTCAAAAGGCAGCGACTTCCGGCAGCGCACGTCAAGTGTTGCACCAAACCTCAATTCATGCAACAAATGTTTCATGGTCGAGCCTGCGAAATCCTCGCCGTTGAGCGAGCTGCGTATTGCATTGCCATCGCTCCCGATGCGCTTGCAGGAGGTCGGACGTTTCGTCGCCGCCAACGATTACGACGCCACCACCCGTTCCATGCGCGATCTCGCGGCGGAAGCCGGCGCCGATCCTGCCGCGTTCACGCGGCTTGCGAAGGCGATCGGCTATTCCGGCTGGGAGGAATTGCGCGCGGCGCTGACCGAGGCGCGGCGGCCATCGCAGGCGGCGCCCTTCTCCGGCCGCGCAAAGGGCCGTCGACACGGGCCGAACGCCGATGTCGCGCTCGTTATCGACAAGCTCCAGGCGGAGGCCGCGGGTCTTCGACGGATCCCGGCGCAGCCGATCGCGGAAGCTGCCCGCGCGCTGCACGACGCCAAGCGGATTTGGATCGCCGGCTATCGAAGCTGCCGCAGCGTCGCGGAATTGCTGAACTACGAGCTGCGACTGTTTCGACCCGAACAGGTCCAGCTCGTCGGCGCTTCCGGGCCCGACGACCTCGATCTCGGCGCCTTCCGGCCCGGGGAAGCGGTCATTGTCGTCGGCTTCTTGCCCTACACGCATGCAAGCGTCTGCGTCGCACGGGCGGCCTATCGTACCGGCGCGACACTGGTCGCCATCGCGGATAGTCTCTCGGCACCCATGGCCGAGGGCGCCGACCACGTGCTGCTGTTCGAGGCGGCCTCCTCCCCCGGCTTCTTTCCGAGCCTCACTGGCGCGATTGCGATCGCGCAGTCGCTCGCGGCGGTCACGTTCTCGCTCGGCGGCGTTGCCGCGAAGAAGCGTCTGGAAAGTACTGAGGCGCGACTCGCCGCGGCCTCCACTTACGTCCCAGAGAAAGGTTGACCCATGGCCGCCCGCACCAGCCGTGTGCTGCATCGCTCATTGCGCGAAACGCCGCCTAAGGCGATCGGCGGTAAAGGCGTCTATCTCTTCGCCGAGGATGGCCAGCGCATCATTGATGCCTCCGGCGGCGCGGCGGTCTCCTGCCTCGGGCACCAGCACCCGCGCGTGATCGCGGCGATGGCGAAGCAGGCCGCGACGCTTGCCTATGCTCATACGGCGTTCTTCTCCTCCGAGCCGGCCGAGGCGCTGGCCGAAGCGCTGGTTGGGCACGAGCCCGGCGGTCTCGCCTATGCTTATTTCGTCAGCGGCGGATCGGAAGCGATCGAGGCCAGCATCAAGCTCGCGCGGCAATATTTCATCGAGCGCGGCGAGCCGCAGCGGCAACACTTCATCGCGCGGCGGCAGAGCTATCACGGCAACACGCTCGGCGCGCTTGCCGCCGGCGGCAATGCCTGGCGACGCGCGCCCTACGCGCCGCTGCTCTCGACTGCGTTCAGCCACGTGACGCCGGCCTTCGTCTATCACGAGAAGCGCGAGGGCGAGTCGGACGCGCAGTTCGTCGCGCGCCTTGCCGCCGAGCTCGAGGCCGAGTTTCAGCGGCTGGGGCCCGACACGGTCGCGGCGTTTCTCGCCGAGCCCGTGGTCGGCGCCACCGCCGGCGCCGTGACCGCGCCCGACGGCTACTTCAAGGCGATACGCGAGATCTGCGATCGGCACGGCGCGCTGCTGATCCTCGACGAGGTCATGTGCGGCATGGGCCGCACCGCCACCATGCACGCCTGGGAGCAGGAAGGTGTCGCGCCCGATATCCAGGCGATCGCAAAGGGGCTCGGCGGTGGCTACCAGCCGATCGGCGCGATGCTGGCGAGCGGCAAGATCATCGACACGATCCGCGCCGGCTCAGGCGCGTTCCAGCACGGTCACACTTATCTGGCGCATCCCCTCGCCTGCGCGGCCGCGCTCGCGGTGCAAAACGTGATCCGCGAGGACGGCCTGCTCGATCGGGTCAGGGAGCGCGGACGACAACTCGAGCAGCGGCTGACCGAACGCTTCGGCAATCACCACCATGTCGGCGACATCAGGGGCCGCGGCCTGTTCTGGGCCATCGAGCTCGTCGCCGATCGCGCCAGCCGCACCTCGTTCGATCCGGCGCTCAAGCTGCACCAGAAAATCAAGGCGGAGGCGCTCGCCAACGGGCTCGGCTGCTATCCCGGCGGCGGCACCGTGGATGGTGTGCGCGGCGACCACGTGCTGCTGGCGCCGCCCTATATCGCTTCCGCAGACGAGATCGACCTGATCGTCGACAGGCTTGGCACGGCCGTCGACAACGTGTTGCGTAATGTCAATAACTGAGGGGAGAGTAGCATGATGAGGAAAGTGGTTATCGCAGCGGGCGTGCTCGCAGCGTCGGCTGTTGTCGCTTCGGCCGCGACGCTCGACACGGTGAAGAGCCGCGGCACGCTGGTGTGCGGCGTCAGCGCCGGCTTTGCCGGCTTCTCCGCGCCGGATTCGCAAGGCAATTACAAAGGCCTCGACGTCGACTATTGCCGCGCCCTTGCGGCCGGCGTGCTCGGTGATCCCAACAAGGTGCGTTACGTCTCGCTGACTGCGCAGAATCGCTTCACCGCACTGCAATCGGGCGAGATCGACGTACTCTACCGCAACTCGACCCAGACCTACTTGCGCGGCGTCACGCTGGGCCTGCGGCAGGGTCCGATCAACTTCTACGACGGTCAGGGCTTCGTGGTGAAGAAGGACCTCGGCGTGAAGGAGCTCAAGGACCTCAAGGGCGCCACCGTCTGCGTGGCTCAAGGCACCACGCATGAGGTCACGCTGGGCGATTACGGCCGCGCCAACGGCATCGACTGGAAGCCGCTGGTGTTCGACCGCATCGACACCATGTACCAGACCTTCTTCGGCGGCCGTTGCGATGCCATGACCCAGGACGCTTCCGCGCTCGCAGGTGCAGTGACCACCGCGGCGCCGAACCCGGCCGACTACGTCGTGCTGCCGCAGACCATCAGCAAGGAGCCGCTCGGCCCCTTCACCCGCAACGGCGACGAGGTCTGGAGCGACATCATCACCTGGCTGCATTACGGCCTGATCGAGGCAGAAGAGCTCGGCGTCACGCAAGCCAATGTTGACGAAATGGCGAAGTCGCAGACGCCTGCAATCCAGCGGCTCCTTGGTGCCTCCGGCGACCTCGGCTCGCGGCTTGGGCTCGACAACAAATGGCTGGTCGCGGCGATCAAGACCACCGGCAATTATGGCGAGATCTACGAGCGCAATGTCGGCAAGGCCAGCCCGCTCAAGCTCGATCGTGGCCTCAATGGTCTCTGGAGCAAAGGCGGCTTGATGTACGCCATTCCGTTCAAGTAAGGAGTTTACCTCTCCGCGCTTGGTCGGATTGCGCAGCAATCTGGGTGAGGCAGGACTCTCCACCCTCACCTTAGCGCAGATAGAGCCCCTCACCCCAGCCCTCTCCCCGTAAGAACGGGGAGAGGGAGAAGCAGCGAAGATATGCGGATCGCCCTCATCCACGCCCTCAAGCATTCCATCGCGCCGATCGAGACGGCGTTCGCGAAGGCTTGGCCCGAGGCACGGCTGATGAACCTGCTCGACGACAGCCTGTCGGCCGATCTGGCGCGCGAGGGCGTGCTCAGCGATTCCATGACCGAGCGCTTCCTGGCACTGGGCGACTACGCGGCGGCAACGGGGGCGAATGGGATTTTGTTCACCTGTTCGGCCTTCGGTCCCTGCATCGAAGCGGTCGCGCGCGCCCATGCACCGATGCCGGTGCTGAGGCCGAACGAGGCCATGATCGAACGTGCCGTGACCATGGGTCAGCGCATCGGCCTGCTCTCGACTTTCCCGCCGACCCTGGCCTCGATGCCCGAGGAGTTTCCGGCCGCCGTCGAGGTCGTACCGAAACTTGCCGAAGGGGCGCTGGCGGCACTCGACCGCGGCGACCGCGCCACGCACGATCGGCTGATTGCAGACGCATCGCGCGATTTGCGCGATTGCGACGTCATTGCGCTGGCGCAGTTCAGCATCGCCGCGACGGCGCCGCTGGTCGCCGAGGCCACCGGCCGCCCTGTCGTAACCACACCGGACAGCGCGGTCGACAAGCTGATGAGGCTGCTGAAGGCGAAGGCCTAAGCGCCGTTCTTTTTTCGCCGGGCATCCTTGATCGCGACGGCCAGGGCGGCCTTCGTTTCGCTCACGAAGTCCTCGACCAATTCCTCACGCGTGGCATGCGCCGCCTCGCCGGTGAACAGACCCTGCTCGGCAAGCATCACGACGCCGTGCAGTGCCGCCCAGATCTTGAGCGCTTGCCGCTCGCGCAAGTAACCGACCGCCGGAGCCTCCAAGGCCTCGATCACGAGCGCAAAGGTTTCGCGCGTGGCCTCGTGCAGCTCGCTGCCCTTGGCGGCGCATGACACGGTGCGCGAGGCAAACATCAGGCGGTAGACACCATTGCGACGGAGGCCGAAATCGAGCGTGGCCAGCGCGAGCCGCGACAGCTTCGATTGCTTCGACGGCCTTGCCATCGCCTCGCGCAGAATTGCACTGAGCTGCCGGAACGCCTCCGCCGTCACCGCCGCGAGCAAGGCCTCGCGGTCGGCAAAATGCCGGTATGGGGCCGGCTGCGAGACGCCGAGCTGCTTGGCCAGCGCCTTGATGCTGATCGCCTCGGCGCCGCCGCGTTCCGCTTCGCGCAGAGCGGCCTTGATCAAGGCATCGCGAAGATCGCCATGGTGGTAGGTCTTCTCGGGCTTGCGAGTGAGTTGTGAGCGCATATCGAGCGAAGCCTATAAGTTTGCGCTTGACAGGGGAAGCCTGTCGCGAATGTAATAGGATATAACTTAAGAAGAACTCAGACGAGGAAACGCGCCGCCTTCGGGCCTCGCGCGCAAACGACCGAGGAAGCCGCGATGACAGAGCGACTGAAGGTTCACGTCGATCCCGACAAGTGCCAGGGCCACGCCCGCTGCAAGGCGCTCGCGCCGGAGCTATTCGAGCTCGACGAATTCGGCAACGCCCATGAAACCGGCGACGGCACGGTCCCGCCGGGTCTGGAAGACAAAGCCTGGCTTGCCAAATCCAACTGCCCGGAAATCGCAATCGACGTGATCGAGGAGTAGCGCGCTCTTCGCCCGCTCGCCTGTCTTCAGCGACCACGAACCGAGGGATTAGAGATGTCCGACGCCAGCCTGCCTGCCGCCCATCCACCCGTCACCGACTGGGTCCATGATTTCGACCACACCGATCCGCAATGGACGGAAGATCCCTTCCCGATCTGGGACCAGTTGCGCGCCGCGAGTCCGGTGGTGCACACAAAACGCTTCCTCGGCTGCTATCTGCCGACGACCTATGAAGCGGTGCGCGAGATCGCCAACGACACCACGCATTTCTCCTCGCGCCGGATCATCGTCCGCGACGTGCGGCCGGAGATCACCAGCAAGAACGCCGCCCCGCCGATCACCTCCGACCCGCCCGTGCACAAGCCGGCCAAGCAATTGCTGCTGCCGCCGTTCACGCCGGATGCGATGAAGAAGCTCGAACCGCGGGTCCGCGCCATCTGCAACGAACTGATCGACGACTTCATCGCCGAAAAGAGCGTGGACGCTGCGGCGAGCTACACGAAGCACATTCCGGTGCGCGCGATCGCGCATATGCTCGGCATTCCCGAGAGCGACAGCGACCTCTTCATCAACTGGATCCACATGATCCTCGAGCTCGGCATCAAGGACGAGACCAAGCTGCTCCAGGCCGTCGAGGAGATGAGCGCGTATTTCGGCGGACACATCGAGGCGCGCAAGACCAAGCCGACCGATGACCTGATCTCCTATCTGATGGATGCCAGGGACAAGGACGGCAATCCGCTTGAGGACTCCCACGTGGTGGGCTCGCTGCGCCTGCTGCTGATCGCCGGCATCGACACCACCTGGAGCGCGATCGGCTCCTCGCTGTGGCATCTTGCGAAAACGCCGGCCGATCGCGAGCGGCTGATCGCCGAGCCCGGGCTGATCCCGATCGCGGTGGAAGAGCTGCTGCGCGCCTATTCGCCGGTGACCATGGCGCGCGAGGTGGTCCAGGACACCACCATTTCGGGCTGCCCGGTCAAGGCGGGCAATATGGTGCTCTTGTCCTTCCCGGCGGCGAACCGTGACCCCAAGATGTTTCCGGACGCTGACAAAGTCGTGATCGACCGCCGCGAAAACCGCCACGCCGCCTTCGGGCTTGGCATCCATCGCTGCGTCGGTTCCAACCTTGCGCGCATGGAGATGCAGGTTGCGCTGGAGGAATGGCTGAGACGCATTCCAGACTTCGCGCTCGACCCGGCAGGCACCGTGACCTGGTCGCAGGGCACGGTGAGAGGCCCCCGCCAGTTGCCATTTCTGCTCGGAAAGGCGATGTAGGCCTCTCCAACAGAGTACGGGAGGCCGGACGTGACAGAGCAAGCAACCAAGCCGGCCTCTGGGCATTTTGACGTTGCCGACGCTGAACGGCGGATCAAGGCGATCTTCATCGGCTCGATCGGCAATCTCGTCGAATGGTACGATTTCTACGCCTATACGGCGTTCGCGCTCTACTTCGCTCCCGCGTTCTTCCCTGGTAACGACCCCGTCGTCCAGCAATTGAACGTCGCCGTCGTATTCGCGGCGACCTTCCTGATGCGGCCCTTGGGCGGCTGGTTCTTCGGCTATCTCGCCGACCATTTCGGTCGCCGCATCTCGCTGACCCTGTCCGTCGTCTTCATGTGCTTCGGCTCGCTGATCATCGCGCTGACGCCGACCTATGCCACGATCGGCTTCGCCGCACCGGTGATCCTGGCGCTCGCCCGTGTGATCGAGGGCCTGAGCCTCGGCGGCGAATATGGCGCCAGCGCCACCTACCTCAGCGAAGTCGCCGACCCCAAGCACCGCGGCTTCTATTCCAGCTTCCAGTACGTGACGCTGATCGGTGGTCAGCTCACCGCGATCATCGTGCTGCTGCTTCTGCAGAAGGTCTTCCTCACGCCGGCGGAGCTGAAGGAGTGGGGTTGGCGTATCCCCTTCGCGATCGGGGCGGCGCTCGCGATCTTCGCCGCGGTGATGCGGCGCGGCCTGCACGAGACCGAAGCGTTCGAGGAAGCCAAGAAGGTGGTGAAGCCGACCGGCTCGATCACCAATCTGCTGCGCTATCCGCGCGAACTGCTGTTAGTCGTCGGCCTCACCGCCGGCGGCACTGCGGCGTTCTACACCTTCACCACCTACATGCAGACCTTCGTCAAGCTTTCGGTCGGGCTGACCGAGGACCAGACCACTTTCGTGATCTTCGGCACGTTGATTTTCGCAACCATCCTCCAGCCCATCTACGGCGCCATCTCAGACAGGATCGGGCGCAAGCCGCTCTTGATCTTCTTCGGTGCCGCGGGCACGCTCGCGACCGTGCCGCTGCTGATGACGCTGAAGGAGACAAAGTCACCCTTCGTCGCGTTCATCCTGATCTGCGCCGCCTGGCTGTTCGTCGCCGGCTACACTTCGATCAATGCGGTGGTGAAGGCCGAGTTGTTCCCGACCAATGTCCGCGCGCTCGGCGTCGGCCTGCCCTACGCCATCACGGTCTCGATCTTCGGCGGCACGGCGCCGGCGATCGCGCTCTACTTCAAGAGCATCGGGCACGAGGAGTGGTTCTATTTCTATCTTGCCGGCATCATCTGCCTGTCGCTGATCATCTACTCCACCATGCGCGACACCAAGCACGCCTCTGCAATGCATCGGCACGAGTAGGCCATGACCGACGAGACGCCATCCGACAGCAAGCTGACGCGCACCAAGGAGAAATGGGCGCGCGAGGGCCGCTTCCTCACCGGCAAGATCACGCGGCCTGAAGACCAAAGGCTACCGCCCGGCCAGCATCTCACCAAGGATTGGCCGGTGCTCGATCTCGGGGTCGTGCCGCCGGTATCGCGTGAGCGCTGGCGGCTCGACGTCTATGGCGCGATCGAAAATCCCGTGTTCTGGACCTTCGACGAGTTTGTCGCGCAGAAGCAGGCGCGGTTCACCTCCGACATCCATTGCGTGACGACCTGGTCGCGCTATGACAATGAGTGGGAAGGACTCGCGACGCGTGAGCTGCTCGCGGCCTGCCAGCCGCGCGAGGATGCGCGCTTCGTCGTGCTGCATTCCTATGATGGTTACACCACCAATCTCGCGCTGGAAGACTTTGCCGCCGAGGATGCGCTGCTCGCCCATAGCTGGTCCGGCCAGCCGCTATCGGCCGAGCACGGCGGCCCGGTGCGGCTGGTCGTGCCGCATCTGTATTTCTGGAAGAGCGCCAAATGGCTCCAGGCCATCGAGTTTTTGAACAAGGACGCGCCGGGCTTCTGGGAAGTCCGCGGCTATCATAACCGCGGCGATCCATGGACCGGGCAGCGCTATTCAGGCGATTAGGTTGAACAAAGGACGGGGGGGAAGTCCAATGGCGACGGAGCGCTTTCAATTCAGGGGTGAAGGCGGCCATCAGCTTTCGGCCGCGCTGGAGCTGCCGGACGGAGAGCCTGCGGCTTTCGCGCTGTTCGCGCATTGCTTCACCTGCGGCAAGGATACGCTGGCGGCCAAGCGCATCGCGGTCGCGCTCGCGGCCAAGGGCATTGCTGTGCTGCGCTTCGACTTCACCGGGCTCGGCTCCAGCGAGGGCGATTTCGCCAATTCCACGTTCTCCTCCAATGTCGCCGATCTCGTGCGCGCCGCCGATCACCTGCGCGCGACGCGCAGAGCGCCGTCCGTCTTGATCGGCCACAGCCTCGGCGGTGCCGCGATCCTCGCGGCAGCAGGACAGATCCCCGAAGCCACCGCGGTTGTGACCATCGCGGCGCCGTCCGATCCCGCCCACGTCACCGGTCTTTTCAAGGACCACATCGACAACATCCGCGCGCAGGGCGAAGTCGACGTTTCGCTGGCCGGCCGTACATTCCGGATCAAGCGTGAATTCCTCGACGATATCGTCGAGCATGAGCTGATGAAGGACGTCACCCGTCTGCACAAAGCGCTTCTGGTGATGCACTCCCCGGTCGACGATACCGTCGGCATCGACAATGCGACCAAGATCTTCGTCGCGGCCAAGCACCCCAAGAGCTTCGTCTCCCTCGACCACGCCGACCATCTGCTGGCGAAGCCCGGCGATGCTCTCTACGCAGCCGATGTGATCGCGGCCTGGGCCAGCCGCTATGTCGACACCGCAAAGTCCGCGAAGGCGATGGATCTCCCGGAGACGCCGCGCCAGGTCGTGGTCCAGGAGACCCGCAAGAGCAAGTTCCACCAGATCGTCTCGGTTGGTCCGCACCGTCTGGTGGCGGACGAGCCGGTCGCCGCCGGCGGCGAGGATGCCGGGCCCGGCCCTTACGATTTCCTGCTCGCCGGCCTCGGCGCCTGCACCTCCATGACCATGCGTCTTTATGCCGAGCGCAAGTCACTGCCGCTCGACCGCGTCACGGTCACACTGAAGCACTCCAAGATCTATGCCAAGGACTGTGCGGAGTGCGAAACGCGCGAGGGGATGCTCGATCAGATCGAGCGCGGCATTGCAATGGAGGGCGCGCTCGATGCCGAGCAGCGCAAGAGGTTGATGGAGATCGCCGACAAGTGCCCGGTGCACCGGACGCTGACCTCGGAGATCCGCATCGTGACGAAAGCCGTGGAGTAGCTCAAGGGGCCGATGAGCCAGCCCCGGCTGCCGTCTTGAGAGGCTGAACGCGCAGCGCACCGCGCAGTCCCGCCGCCGTGCCGAGCAGGATGCCGGCAACAGCGACGAACGAGCCCAGCGCCAGCGTCGAAATTCCGGTGAGCCCCTGCCCGATCGAGCAACCGAACGCCATCACGCCGCCGATTCCCATCAGCGCGGCGCCGCCGGCCGAACGTAGCATGTGGCGGGGCGAGGAATAGCCTTCGACATGGAAACAACCCGTCGCGAGCGCCGTGACCAGGCTACCGGCGAAGACGCCAGCGACGGTCGCGATCCCGAAATTGAGTGTCAGGCCGGTCGAGAGCATGGCGTATTGCAGGCTATCGGCTATCGGCGCGATGAAGGTGAGCGAAGTCACCGGCACCGGATTGAAATCGTCGGCGCCGAGAGAGCCGGTGGCGAACCAGCCACTGGCAACGAGAAGTCCAATGATGACGCCGGCCGCGATCTGGCCCGGCGAGCGCCGGAACGCCGGCTGCGCGAAGGCGAACAGGATCAGCGCGACGACGACCGCGGCAGCAGCGAGCGCGCGCGAAACCGGCTCAGCGGCACCAAGCGCGGCCAGCAGCGACGGCAGCGAATTCGCGTTGACGGTAGCTTGCGACGCCTGAACCAGCGCAATGCGGGCCGGCGCAATCAGGCCTTTGAGCGTCATCTGCGCGGCAATCGCAAGCACGATCACGACGACGAAGGAGCGCAGATTGCCGCGGCCGAGCAGCACCAGCGCGCGCGAGCCACAGCCATTTGACAGCACCATGCCATAGCCAAACAGCAAGCCGCCGAGGAACAACGCCGGCGCAGAAAAGGTTTGTTGCAGATAGATCGACTTGCCGAGATCGACCGTGCCGCTGCCCGCCAGCAACTGGCTGGCGGCGATCGCAACCGCAATCGCCAGCGCATAAGTGCGCACCAGCCGCCCGTCGCCCTCCGCCAGAACACCGCGCATGCTGCTCATCAGACAGAAGCCACTGAGCAGGCCGACGGCGCCATAGATCAGGCCGATGACGAGACCGGCGAGGATGACGAGCTGTGCAGATTCCATCGGTGGTTCTCAGGTCTCTAGCCATTCGCCGTCATTGCGAGCGCAGCGAAGAATCCAGACTGCCGCCGTGGAAAGACCCTGGATTTGCTTCGCTGCGCTCGCAATGACGCGTTTCATGGCCGCAGGATTACCCTGTCGCGGGACGAGCCAGCGACGGCGACATAGGCGTCCTTGGCGCGCTCCAGCGGGTAGACGGCATTCGCCTTGATCGGGAACGGCTTCAGGTGGCCACTCGCAAAGCCCGCACCGAGATCGCGCAGCACCGCGCCCGTCGCCGACGACGACAGGCCAAGCGTGTCGATGCCGACATATGTATGCTGACCCCGGTAGAACTCGAGAATGTTGAATTGCACGATGCGGTCGATCGCGGCGATCAGGATCTGGCGGCCGCGCAAGGCAAGCGACTTGTGCGCCGCCTGGAAATAGGGATCGCCGACCGTGTTGAAGACGATGTCTGTGCCTTTGCCGCCGGTCAAATCGCGCACGCGCGTGGCGATATCGCTCGTGGAGGCATCGATCACCTCGATCGGCGCGTTGGTGTGGCCTTCATAGGCTTCTGCCTTGCGCACCACGCCGATCACGCGTGCGCCCTGCCAGGTCGCGATCTGCACGGCAGCCTGGCCGACCTTGCCATTGACGCCGAACACCAACACGGTGTCGCCGCTCTTCGGCACGCCGGCGCGGCGAAAGCCTTCCATGGCCGTGACGAAGGGCACGCCGATGCCGGCGGCTTCCTCCCAGGACAACGTCTTCGGCTTCTCCATCACGGCATCGGCTTCGACCACGAGATGGGTTGCGTGGGTGCCGTCGCGGCGGATGCCGAGATCGCCGGACGAGCCGAACACCTCACGGCCGATCGTGCCGGCCGGCCCATCGATCACTACACCAGCGTAGTCACGGCCGGGCGTCCGCGGGAAGACGGCATAAGGCATCAGGCCCGTTGCGGCCTTCACATCCGAGGGATTGACTGCGGCAGCCTTCACCTCGATCAGGAGATCGTTCGGACCGCGCATGAGCGTCTGAGGCTCGACCACCGGAGCAAGCGCCGCGGCGTTCTCGGCCCTGGCATTGAGGCGGACGCAGCGCGCTTCAACGGTTTTGGCATCGGCTGGCGACATCGAAAGACCCGTGATTTCTTGCGGGGCTTGTCGCCTTTGGAGACGATCAAGTCAATCCTTCGGCCGCTTGTCATAGAGCCGCTTGGCCTTGCCAAGCGAGCGCTCCAGCGTGGCCGGCGCGACCACCTGAACCTTGGAGCTGATCCCGATCGTATTCTTGATTTGGGTCGATACCCTGTCGGCATGATCGAGAAGCCCGCGGCCGTCCCAGCTTTCGGGACGCGCTTCCGCGATGATGGTGAGCTCGTCCATGCGGCCTTCGCGGGTGAGTTCCAGGATGAAGTGGCCGCCGCACCAGTCGGTGGCGAGCAGCACCTCCTCGATCTGAGTTGGGAACAGATTGACCCCGCGCAGGATGATCATGTCATCCGAGCGCCCTGTCACTTTCTCCATGCGCCGCATGCCCGGCCGCGCCGTGCCCGGCAATAGCCGCGTCAAGTCGCGGGTGCGATAGCGGATCACCGGGAACGCTTCCTTGGTGAGGGAGGTGAAGACCAGTTCGCCCTTCTCGCCGTCGGGCAGCACCACGCCGGTCTCGGGGTCGATCACCTCGGGATAGAAATGGTCCTCCCAGATATGGAGCCCGTCCTTCGTCTCGATGCATTCCTGCGCCACGCCGGGACCGATCACCTCGGAGAGACCATAGATGTCGGTCGCATCCATGTCGAAGGCGTCCTCGATCTCGCCGCGCATGGCGTTGGTCCAAGGCTCGGCGCCGAAGATGCCGATCTTGAGCGAGCACTGGCGCGGATCGAGCTTCTGACGCTTGAACTCGTCGAGGATCGCCAGCATGTAGCTCGGCGTCACCGTGATGATGTCGGGCCGAAAGTCGTTGATGAGATGCACCTGCCGTTCGGTCATGCCGCCGGAGATCGGCACCACGGTGCAGCCGAGCTTCTCGGCGCCGTAGTGGACGCCGAGTCCGCCGGTGAAAAGACCATAACCATAGGCATTGTGGATGATCATGCCAGTCCGGCCGCCGGCAGCGCGGATCGATCGCGCCATCACGTCCGACCAGGTGTCTATGTCGCGTTGGGTATAGCCGACTACAATCGGCTTGCCCGTGGTGCCTGAGGAGGCATGCACCCGCACCAGCTTTTCGCGCGGCACGGCGAACATGTTGAAAGGATAATTGTCGCGGAGATCCGTCTTCACGGTGAAGGGGAATTTTGCAAGATCCGCAAGCTCGCGAAAGTCGGACGGATGCACGCCGGCCTTGTCGAAGGCGCTACGGTAATGCGCGACGTTGTCATAGGCGTGCTTCAGCGACCAGGCCAGCCGCTGCTTCTGCAGCGCCATGATCTGGTCACGCGAGGCGCGCTCCTGCGCGTCCATCTCCGCGCTATAAGTGTTGCCACCTTCCTTGAGTCTCGTCAGAGCCATCCTCGTTTCCCCTCATTTCGTTTGTTCTTTTCTTTGCTCTCTTATTGATCCTGCGCCGGCAGCCACGTGCCGGGAATGACACGCGAATGCCCGCGAAATTCCGCGATGACGGTGTCGCCGACAGTGACACGCACGTCGTAGATGCCGGAGCGGCCGCCACGGGTGACCTCTCTAGCCTTCGCAACCAAGCGATCGCCGAGCTTGCCCGGTCTGATGAAAGTGATCTGGCCCTGCGCCGCGACGGCGCGCTCATTGTGCGAGTTGCAGGCAAATGCGAAGGCAGAATCGGCGAGCGTGAAGATGAAGCCGCCGTGGGCTATGCGCTGGCCGTTGACCATGTCCGGCCGCACCACCATCGTCAGCGTCGCGAAGCCCGGGCCGATTTCGACGATCTCCATGCCGAGCCCCTTGGAAGCATCGTCCTCCACCCACATCGCGTCAGCACAGGCGCGGGCAATATCCTCGGACGAAAGAGCAGCTTTGATGTTCACGCGCTTCTCCCGGGCAAGTGTTTATCCATCATGCTCTGCTGCTCGGCCAAAACTGTCAAACATGGTCGTAATCGACCACGACGCGCTCCGACGACGGCTTCGCCTGACAGGTCAGGATAAAGCCGGCCTTCAGCTCCCAGGGTTCCAGCGAGTAGTTGATGTCCATCGGCGCCTCGCCCGCGATCAGGTTGGCGCGGCAGGTCGAGCACATGCCGCCCTTGCAGGCGAAGGGCAGATCGACGCCGGCGCGGAGCGCGGCATCGAGGATCGCCTCGTCCTCGGCAACAGGCACGTCGCGGCGTTTGCCGTCGATGATAAGGGATGCGACCGCCTTCGGCGGCGCGTCGGGGGCAACGACCTTCTTCGGCCGCGGCTTGCCGCCGAATTCGGAGACGAAGCGCTCGACATGGATACGCTCTTCCGCGACCCCAAGATCGCGGCAGGTCGCCTCGATGTCCTCGCTCATGCCTGATGGACCGCAGATGAAGACATGGTCGACGCTTTCCGCCGGCACCAGCGAACGCAAGAGCACCCTCACCTTGTCGCCGTCGAGCCGGCCATGCAGGATCGGGATGTCCTGTTCCTCGCCGGAGATGACGTAGAAGATCGAAAGACGGTCGATGAAGCGGTCCTTCAGCTCCTCCAGCGCTTCGAGAAACATGATGTTGTCGGTAGAGCGATTGCCGTAGAACAGGAAGAAGCGGCTCTGCGGTTCACGCGCGAGTATGCCCTTCACGATCGAGAGGATGGGCGTGATGCCGGAGCCCGCGGCAAAGCCGACATGGATGCGCCCGCTCTCCGCCGATGGGACTAGGCCGAAGCGCCCCGTCGGCGTCATCACATCGAGCTCGTCACCGCATTTCAGCTCGTCCGCCGCCCAGCTCGAAAATGCGCCGCCGTCGACCTTCTTCACGGCAATCCGGATCTCGCCGTCCTCGGGTCCGGAACAGATGGAATAGGAGCGACGAACCTCTTCGCCATCGAGCGTCGTGCGGAGCGTCAGGTATTGGCCGGGCGTGAAGGCGTAATCGCTGGCGAGTTCGCCGGGGATGGCGAAGGTCATCGAGATGGCGTCCGAGGCCTCGCGGCGGAGGTCGTTGACGGCCAGGCGATGGAAGCGCGGTGCGGCTGCTGACATTACGTGCCCGCTCGTTCGGTCTCTCCGACGTCATTGCGAGCGAAGCGAAGCAATCCAGAGTCTCTCCGCGGAAGCAGTCTGGATTGCTTCGTCGCAAAAGCTCCTCGCAATGACGATGGGGTTGGCATTCGTTCAGCTCAATGACACTTGAAATAGTCGAAGGGTTCGCGGCAGGCCTTGCAGCGCCAGAGCGCCTTGCAGGAGGTCGAGCCGAATTCGGACAAGAGTTCGGTCTTGTCAGAACCGCATTGCGGACACGCGACGGTCTGTCCGCCGAATAGCGCGCGGCGCGAGCTTGAGGCCTGCGGCGGCGCGATGCCGTAGGCGTGCAGCTTGGCGCGCCCCTCCTCGCTCATCCAATCCGTGGTCCAGGCCGGCGACAGCACTGTACGCACGTTCGGACGACGGAAGCCGGCGCGTTCCAGCGCGAGCTCGATTTCGAGTGCGATCATGTTCATGGCAGGGCAGCCCGAATAGGTCGGCGTGATCGCGACCTCGACGCGATCGCCGTCCAGAACGACGTCACGGAGCACGCCGAGATCGCCGATGGTCAGCACCGGAATCTCGGGATCGACCACGCTCGCCGCAGCATCCCAGGCGCGCCGGCGCAGGTCAGTGTCGCGATCCAGCACCGTCACCATGTCAGCCCCGGAAAAGTGCGCTGCATCGATTGCAGCTCGGACAGGAGATGGCCGAGATGCTCGCTGTGCCGGCCAGAACGGCCACCCTGCTGCATCCAGTCGTTCTGCGGCAGCTCAAGTGTCGCCTCGCTGACGATATCCGACAACGTCGTCAACCAGCGACCGCGCAAGCTCGCCGGATCAACCGCAATGTCGGCATCGATCAGGGCGCGTTCGCCTTCGTCGACGGCAAACATCTCACCGGTGAAGGCCCAGAGATGATCAATCGCGGCCTGCGCGCGGGCGTGGCTTTCGTGCGTGCCGTCACCGAGCCGGATGATCCACTCCGAGGCATGGCGCAGATGATAGGCGCTCTCTTTCTCCGACTTGGCTGCAATGGCGGCAAGCGTTGGATCGCGCGAGGTCATCATCGCGCGCCAATAGAGATCGGCGAAGGCGGAATAGAAGAACTGCCGAACCAGCGTCTGGGCGAAATCTCCGTTCGGCTGCTCGACCAGCAGCAGATTGCGGTACTGCCTGACGTCGCGCAGATAAGCGAGCTTGTCCTCGTCGTTGTCCTCGCCCTCGACCCTGGCAGCATAGCCATAGAGCTCCCGTGCCTGCCCGATGAGATCGAGCGCGATGTTGGACAGCGCCATGTCCTCTTCCAGCATCGGCGCATGCCCGCACCATTCCGACAACCGGTGGCCGAGAATCAGCGCATCGTCGGCCCGGCGCAGCGCGTAGAGCACCAGCGGCGTTTCAGAGACCTGGATGTTGGCGACCGGCATCACATATGTCCCACTTCTTCGGGCACCTCATAAAAGGTCGGGTGCCGATAGATCTTCGACTCCGCCGGCTCGAACATCATGCCCTTGTCGGCGGGATCGCTCGCGGTGATCGCAGTGGACGGCACGACCCAGATCGACAGGCCCTCGCCGCGGCGGGTGTAGATGTCGCGGGCGGCCTGCAGCGCCATCGTTGCGTCGCTCGCATGCAGCGAGCCGACATGCTTGTGCGCGAGCCCGTTGCGGCTGCGAATGAAGACTTCCCACAGCGGCGTGTTCGGCGTGGCCATCGTAATCTCCTATTCCGCGGCTTGTGCGGTCTGACGCTGCGCGCGCTTGGCGGCATAGCTAGCCGCGGCCTCGCGCACCCAGGCGCTCTCCTCGTGCGCCTTGCGGCGCGCGGCCAGCCGATCGCGATTGCAGGGACCGTTGCCGGCGAGCACCTGCTTGAATTCGGTCCAGTCGATTTCGCTGTAGCGCCAGTGCCCGTCGGCATCCTGGGTCATGCCGGGATCGGGAATGGTGAGGCCGAGATATTGCGCCTGCGGCACGGTGGCATCGACGAATTTCTGGCGCAGCTCGTCATTGGAGAAGCGCTTGATCTTCCACTTCGTCGAGGTGTCGCTGTGCTGGCTCGCGGCATCGGGTGGGCCGAACATCATCAGCACCGGCCACCACCAGCGGTTCAACGCATCCTGCGCCATCGCCTTCTGCTCCTCCGAGCCGCGGCACAGCGTCAACATGATCTCGTAGCCCTGGCGCTGGTGAAAGGACTCCTCCTTGCAGACGCGGATCATCGCGCGCGCATAGGGGCCATAGGAGCAGCGGCACAGCGGGATCTGGTTCATGATCGCGGCGCCGTCGACCAGCCAGCCGATGGTGCCGATGTCGGCCCAGGTCAGCGTCGGATAGTTGAAGATCGAGGAATATTTGGCCTTACCGGCGAGCATGGCATCGACCAGCTCTTCGCGCGAGGTCCCTAACGTCTCGGCGGCGGCATAGAGATAGAGCCCGTGGCCGCATTCGTCCTGCACCTTGGCGAGCAGCGCGGCCTTGCGGCGCAGCGTCGGGGCGCGCGTGATCCAATTGCCCTCCGGCAGCATGCCGACGATCTCGGAATGGGCGTGCTGGGAGATCTGGCGGGTGAGCGTCTTGCGATAGGCCGCCGGCATCCAGTCGTTCGGCTCGATGCGCTCCTCGGTATCAATGCGGGCCTGGAATTGTGCAGCCCTGGCTGCGTCCTCAAGACCGCGATCATCGGTCTCGGCCATGTTCAGCGCCTGGGTGTACATGCGCATCCTCCCGATTTGTTGGAGGAAATGTATAACAAAATTTAGTTCATGCAAGATATTTCTGTAACATATATCAGACCCCAAACCTCCGTTCCAGAAGCTTCCGCGCCGCCGGCAAGGGTCCCCTCTCGTTAGTTCCATGCCTGTCGAGCCACTGTTCCGACGGAGCCAGCAGCGCGCGATAAATCTCGCCACAAAGCGCACGCGCTGCCCTGCCCGGCCAATCCGCCGGCAGCAGGCTTTCGGGCAACAGCGGGTCGCGCAGCACGACGCGGCGGTAATAGTGGATCAGGAGGATGCGCGCGGTGAAGGCGTCAGTCTCGGACAAATCCGTGCCGCGCGCGATCGCGGCACGGAGCGGCTCGAACGTCTTCATGAACTTCACATAGGCGTCCGCGGTACGGTCCAGCGGCCAGCTCGCGCTGAGCAGGCGGCGCCCGCTGTCATCCTCCGCCGAGATTTCAAGGCGGATCGCGCCAGCGGCCTCGTCGGGCACCGGTACGCCCGATGGCGCAACCCATACGCCCGGCAGCGGAGTGCCGAAGCCGGCATTGCGGAGTGCCTCGCGCGAGGCGTCGCGGTCCTCGCCATTGCCGATCAGCAGCAGCTCGAAACGCCCGGTCCAGTTGGACGGCGGCGGATCGTAGATGTGGCGCGTCGCGGCCTCGAAGGTCTGGCGTCCCTTTTCGGCCAGCCGATAGAAGCTGTTGCGGCCAACCTTTTCGCGCGTCAGCCAGCCATCGGCTGCAAGGCGCGACATCGCGGTACGCACCACGCCGCTGTCGATGTCGAGGCTTTCGAAGAATTCCAACAGCGTACCGAGCCACACCACACCGCCACGCGGTACGATGGCGTCACCGAATACGGTGATGACGATGGAGCCAGTGCGCGACGGCTCGCGCTTGAGCTGATCGATGATGCGGGACAACGGATGTGCCATGCGCAAGGCATAGCGCGTTTGGTGCGGGCGCGACAATGGAGGGGAACCACGCCGTTGCTCCTCTTCCCGTTTGTTCTTACGGGCAGAGGCGAAGCATCACCTGTGCGGATCGGGATAGGCCAGGCTGCGCCAGCCGCTGCGGTCGAACGGCTGCCACTGGCCTTCCGTCTGTGCGAGGCGATCGGCGACCGCGTAGACCACCGCGGGATGATGTCCCATGCCGCAATGGCTGCTTTCGACCTCGATGCTCTCGGTCTGCGCTCCCGATTTCTCCATACAGCCCTGCCAGGCGCAGATGCCGTCGGTGCGGCTGAAGATGGCGGTGGTCGGCACGGGCGGCGGGACGGCGAGCTCGCCGCCGAAGTGCGGATCGACCTCGTCGGCCTTCCGCCCGCTCGCCCATTCATAGACGCGCCAGGCGTTGGTCGAACGCGGATTGCCGGCAAAGGGGCTGCCGAGCGTGATCACCTGGCGCACGCGCTCCGGCATCATCTTGGCGAGCTGGCGTGCATAGAGGCCGCCGAGGCTCCAGCCGATCAGGCTGATCTTGCGGCCATGCGTATCGCTGAGTTCCTGGACCAGATCGACCATCGCTTGCTGGACGCCGGGACGCAGGCCGTAGTTGCGACCCTGGCCCCAGCCGCTCACCGCATAGCCCTTGCTGGTCAAAAACGCGCGCAGCGCGCGCGTGGAGGAATCGGAGGCCACGAGGCCTGGCAACACCAGCACCGGATGCCCGTCGCCGCGCGGCGCGAGGCTCAAGAGCGGCAGCGCGCCGAGGAATGCGCCGAACTCGTGGATCGCGCGCCCCTCCAGAAACATCAGGGAGCGGGACGGCGGACGCAGCGTCTGGGCAGTTGCGCTCATCAATGTTCCCCTGGGAAGAATTCCTGGAAAGGCCGGCTGCATTGCGGAAAATGGGCATGGATTCCAACACGCCGGCCTCTTGAACGTTCCGCAGCGCAACATGAATCAGCTAGGCGGCCGGTTCCCGATATTCAAGCGGGAGAGGCGCAAGGCGACAATAGGCTCAGGCGTTAATGCTTACGCCGTGACGCAAAAGTCACAACAATCGGAGCAGGAATTCGACGGAGTAGAGCACAAGTCCGGCGAGACCGCCGATCAGCGAGCCATTGAAGCGGATGTATTGCAGGTCGCGCCCGATATTGATTTCGATCAGAGAAATCAACTGCGTCATATTCCACGCCTTGACCTGGTCGGAGATGAAAGTCGAGACGCCGCCCTTCTGATCGGCGACGAAGCTGCGCAGCACGGTCACCAGGCCCTTGTTGATCTCGCCCCGCAACTCGGCATCGCCCGCGAGCGCTTCGCCTGCGGCAACGAACATGCCGGCGAGATGATGCTGGAGCATCTGCGTTTCGCCGCTGGCGCTGCGCTCAATGAAGGAGCGCGTGTTGGCCCAGACGGTGCGGGCGAGTTGGGCAAGCTCGGGGCGCGCCAGCAGATCGCGCTTCAGCCCGGCGATACGGTCGATATAGGCCTGGTCGGTGCCGAGCCTCTCGACGAAGGTCAGCACCATGCGGTCGAATTCACCGCGAAACGGATGCTTGGGATCACTGCGCACCTCATTGAAGAAGGCGGTGGCGGATGCGACGATCTTGTTCACCAGAAACTTGTCGGCGCGGTAGAGTCTCAGCAGGGTCGGCAATTCCGCGCGCACCTTCTCGCGGATCATCGCCATCGTCTCCTTCTGATTCAGCGTCTCGTGCATCACGCGCAGGAGATCGTCGAACAGAATCTGGTGCCGCCCCTCAGCTACGAATCCGCGCAGCGTGCCGGCTGCGAGCGGCGCAAGGTCGATCGCCTGGAGCTGCGATGACATGCGGCGGATGATGAAGGTCATCAGGCCCGAGCTCTCCGTCGCTGAGAACGCCTCCGGCAGCAGGCGCAGCGCAAAGCGCGCGAGATCGTCGCTGCGCTTACGATCACGCAGCCAGTCGGCAACGAAGGAGCCGAAATCGATTTCCTTCAGCTTGGCCTCGACGGGTCCGGCCTCGAGGAAATGCACCTGGATGAACTCGCCGAGCTTGTCGGCGATGCGGGCCTGGTTGCTCTGGATGATCGCGGTATGCGGGATCGGCAGGCCGAGCGGCCGCTTGAACAGCGCAACCACGGCATACCAGTCGGCGAGCCCGCCGATGGTCGCGGCTTCCGCGAAGGCCGCGACGAAGCCGAACACGGGATGCACGTTCAGGAGGATCTTCGCGACGATGAAGAGCGCAAGCGTCGCGGCCAGAACCAACGTCGCGAGCGCTTTCACGCGGCGCAGCTCGGCCGCACGTTTGGCGTCACCAGGGGTGTCGAAGGAGAAGGCGGCGGATGGAGTCATCACTGCATCACAGTACTCGTCATTCCGAGCCAAGCGAAGCAATCCAGTCTGCTTCCGTGGAAAGACTTTGGATTCGCTTCGCGGAGCCTGTCATCGGGCCGCGCTTTGCGCGGGCCCGGTGGCTCGCAGTGACGGTGGCGAAAAAAAACAAAGGCCCGCCGAAGCGGGCCTCAAAATCAGTTTCTCGTCCCAAGGCGCCGTATCACGCGGTCTTGTTGTAGACCTTGGCGAAATTGTCCTGCGCAGACTTCGCACCGTTGGCGGCGAGCTTGCCGAAATAGTCGGCAGTCGCCTTGGCTCGCGAGACGAACACTTCACCGCGGGCGCGGAGCAGGCTCGACTGGATCTCGACGGCCTCGCTGATCGACTTGGCGGACGCGAGCTTGTCGATGCCCGAGAAGAACGCCTCAGCGTCCTCATAGATCGCCTGCTGAATGTTGCGGCTGATCTTGCCGGCCTCGGCGATCGATTCTGTCACCGCGTTCTCGACGGCGGCGGTCACCCGCTCGGAGCCGGCGAAAGCTTCGGCAGCACGGTCTTTAGCGGTGCTGGCCGTCTTCTTGACGAACTCGCGGGCGGCCTCAGGAACTTCCAAATTCTGGATGTTCTTGAAAGCGTCCTTGAAGCCCTCGAAGGCGGTGTTGGTTTCGGTGGTCATGGGTTCCTCCATCCTCATTGCGCTGAGCTATGGCTCACCCCGTCCGCATGGCCCGGGGCACGACATATATGGCATGGACTATTGTGCGATGCAATATCATTATTGCACTGCGGCATCACGGAATCGTGAAAAGCCTTAGAAAAAGGCGCCGCGCTGCCTTCGTCAGCGGCCGTCCCGGACCACCCGATCTTCACCTTAGTGCTGGACCGCGCCTGGCAATCCATAGGCCTCCATCTGGGCCTGAACCTGCGCGATATGGTGCCCGAGCACGACGATGTCGTGGGTCTTGCCATCGACGTCCCGGACATGATCGCGCAGCAGAGCCTCGGCCTTGAAGCCGAGGCTTTCGAACAAGGCAATCGCCGCCTGCTGGTCGACCGTCATCTGCACCGAGAGCTTTTCCAGGCGAGCTCCGAGCGCAAGTGCAAAGGTCTCCTGCGAGAGCGCCTTCCCGACACCCTGCCCGCGTACGTCGGACGAGACCACCATGCGGATCTCACCGACATGAGGCGACCAGGAATGCGGATCGCGCACCAGCGTGCCGCAGCCGACGACCTTGCCGTCCCTCACCGCAAGCAGGCTCGTGATCGCGCCGCGCTCGATCTCCTTGACCCAGGCGGAGAGCACCTTCGGCTGGCTGATATTGCGCGGCAGGAACAACAGATCATGGGACGGAAGACCTTGGCCGAAGGCCAGCACCGCGGCTTCGTCTCCAGGCGACATCAGGCGGATCTCGATATCACCGGCATCGGTCCTGAGGTGACGCGGATAGGAACGCTGCTCATTCATGTCGATCTCTTTCCCAGCCAGGAGTCCAGTTTCGGCCACAGCCGCTTCACCGCGTTGGCACCGGCCACGAGGGAGACGTGGCCGCCCTTCAACATCACTTCTTCCTTGTCCGCGGAGCCGATCTTTGCGATCAGGTGCTTTGCGGAGTCATAAGGCACGATGTGGTCATGCTCGGCGACCGCATGCAGGAGCGGCACCTTGATGTTTTCGAGCTTCGCTGCGCGGCCGCCGACCGACATGGTGTCGTTGAACAGCTTATTGTCCCACATCAGATCCTTGGTGATGGTGCGGAAATATTCACCCGCCAGCGGCAGCGTGTCGGTCGCCCAACGGTCGAACATGCGGTAAGACTTGACGAACTCGTCGTTCCAGATGTTCTCCCAAAGCTGGATCTGGCTCACCGTGCGCGAGGCCGGGCGCAACATCTCGAACGAGGACAGGATCATCTCCGGCGGCACGTTGCCGACGCTATCGACGAGATGGTCGACATCGAAATAGCGGCGGTCGGAGAAGTTCGAGAACAGCTTCATCTCGCGAAAGTCGATCGGCGTAGTGAAGCAGATCAGATTCTTGATCGGCCCGTCCTTGTGGATCGAGCCGTAGAGCAGCGACAGCACCCCGCCGAAGCAATAGCCGATGATGGAAACGTCCTGCTCGCCGGAATCGGCTTGCACACGGCGGACGCAATCCGGAATGAAGTCGAGGACATAGTCCTCCATCCGCAGGCTCTTCTCCTCCGGCCGCGGCGCGCTCCAATCCAGCATGTAGACGTCGTAGCCGCGCCTCAAGAGGAACTCGATGAAGCTCTGGCCAGGGACGAGGTCGAGAATGTAGCCACGGTTGGTGGTGGCCATCACGATCAGCACCGGCACGCGGTAGATCTCGTTCGACATTGGCCGGTAGTGATAGAGGCTCATCGTGCCGCGCGAATGCAGCACGTCCTTCGGTGTCGATCCGAGCGTGGGGCCGGAGGTCGAGAAATATTCGACGCCTTTGATGCTGCGCTGGATCGCGCGCTGCACCTCGGTCTGGATGCGCTCCGGGATAGATGCGAAATCAAGTCCCGTCGGCGCGTTCATGTCCGCTCTCCGTCTTCGGAGGGCGGGCGCTTCGTCCGCGGCGGCCGTGGGGCGCCGTCGCCGCCTTGCGATATTCCGGAATTTGCCGCCATCTGACTCAGCATCGACCTCATCTCGCCGATCTGAGCTTCGATGGACTGGAGCCGTTCCGCAAGACCCATGACCTGCTGCCGGCTCGCCAGGTTCATTGCGACGAGATACTTCTCCATGAGTTCACCGAGCTGCTTCTGAGCACCTGCAGCAACTCCTCCCGCGCGGTTCATCGCCTGTGAGAATTCGGGCGACGACATGGCTTGGTTGGCGAAGGAGTTGAACCCCTTCTCCATCTCGCCCATCATCTTCTGCCACATGGCGACAGGGTCGTTGGTCTTGTCGGTCATCGGCGTCCTCCTGATGTCGAGAGCTTCGATGCTCTTCTTTTGGGCCATACCACACCCTTGCGAGGGGCCGGTCAACCGGCGAGCGGCCCGGTGCCGCGCACACGGCTTCTTTGCCGCGGGAAACCGTGCAATACAGCATTGGTCAGCAGCAAGGGATAGCGACCGTGAACGTCCATCAGCCGCCCCAGACCGACCGCGCCAATGGGATCGACATCTGCTACGAAATCTTCGGCAACGACAATGCCGAGCCGCTGCTGCTGATCATGGGGCTCGGGGCGCAGATGATCCATTGGGATGATGCGTTCTGCGAGCAGCTTGCCGCGCGCGGCTTTCGCGTGATCCGCTTCGACAACCGCGACATCGGCAAGTCGAGCCATCTGACCGGCGGCAAGCGGCTGACGCCGCTCGAGCTGCTGAAGCTACGCTTCCTCAGGATTCCGGTTGCTGCAACCTACAAGCTGATCGACATGGCGAAGGACACGATCGGGCTGATGGATGCGCTCGGCATCAAGTCGACGCATCTGGTCGGAGCCTCCATGGGCGGCATGATCGCCCAGGAGGTGACGCTGTCATTTCCCGAGCGCGTACGCTCGCTGACCTCGATCATGTCGACCACGGGCAATCCGCGCGTGCCACCGCCGACACGCGAGGCCGCCGCAATGCTGATGGCGCCGCCGCCACGCAGCAAGGAGGAATTCATGGTCCGCTTCGGCCAGACCTGGAAGATCTTGCGCGCCGGGTCATTTCCGGAAGAGGAAGCGCTCGACCCTGAACGCGCCGAGCGCGTGTTCGCACGCGGACTCAATCCGGCCGGCGTCGGCCGGCAGCTCCGCGCCGTGCTCGCCTCGGGCAGCCGCAAGGAACGGCTGCATGGGGTGAAGACGCCGACGCTCGTCATTCACGGCACCGTCGATCCCCTGGTCCATCCCGAAGGCGGCAAGGACACGGCAGCGTCAATTCCCGGCGCCAAGCTGTTGATGATCGAAGGCATGGGCCACGCGCTGCCGATGCGCTTCTGGCCCGAGATCATCGGCGCCATCGACGACCACGCGCATGGCGCGGCGGCGCAAGCCGCCTAGCCCTTCCTCGCGATCCAGATCACGTGGCGCGCGCCGCCGCCTCTGCCGGTAGCACGGACGTTGACTTCGTTGACGTCGAAGCCGGCGCTCGCAATGCGCTTGGTGAAGGCCGGGTTGGGCCCTGACGACCAGACAGCGAGCACGCCGGTTGGCCGCAGCGCCGTCTTGGCCGCCCTCAAACCGTCCGCATTGTAGAGCGCGTCGTTATCCTTTCGTGTCAGCCCTTCCGGCCCGTTGTCGACGTCGAGGAGAATGGCGTCGAAGGCGGAGCGCTGCGCCCGAATGATTTCGCCAACGTCGGTCTCCCGGATGCTCACCCTGGGATCGTCGAGGCTGTCGCCGAAGACCGACGCCATCGGGCCGCGTGCCCAGGCCACCACCGCAGGCACAAGTTCGGAGACCACGATCCTCGCCTTGCCTCCGAGCACGGCAAGCGCCGCGCGCAGCGTAAAACCCATGCCGAGGCCGCCGATGAGGACGACAGGGTTTGCGACGTTCTCGATCTGCTTTGCCGCCAGCGTTGCAAGCGCGGCCTCCGAGCCCGACAAGCGGCTGTTCATCAGCTCGTTGCTGCCGAGCTTGATAGAGAACTCCTTGCCGCGCCGCATCAGGCGGAGCTCACCGTCGGAACCGGGGATTTGCGCGGTGCCGATCTTTTCCCAGGGAATCATGCCTGACGTTTAGCACGATCGGGCCCGTGGTCACCCACCCGCCCAAACGTCCAGCACATAGCGGTTGTTCGCGCCCATCGCCTCGATCCAGCGTGCACTGGCCGCGGCATCGCTACCGCTCTTCTCGCGGTGCATCGCGACGAGGGCAGCCTTCACATCGGGCTCCATCTTGCCGCCGTCGCCGCAGACATAGATGATGGCGCCTTGCTCGATCAGCGGCCAGACCTTGTCCTTCTGCGCGGCCAGGAGATGCTGCACATAGGTCTTCGGGCCATCGGCACGCGAGAACGCGGTGAAAAGCTCGGTGATGCCGCTTGCCGCCAGCGCCTTCAGCTCGTCCGCGTAGAGAAAATCCTGATCGGGATGGCGGCAGCCGAAGAACAGCATCGCCGGACCAAGAGCAGCCCCCTTCGCCCTGCGCGCAGCGCGCTCCTGAAGGAAGCCGCGGAACGGGGCAAGTCCCGTGCCCGGTCCGATCATGATGATCGGCACCGATGGCTCGTCGGGGAGGCGGAAGCCGGCCTTGGTCTCACGCACGGTGGCGAAGATCGTATCACCCGCTCGCCGGTTCGCGAGATAATTGGAGCAGATGCCCTTGTAGGTGCCGCGCCCGGAAGCGGCCGGCCCTTCGACCACCCCGACGGTGATGCTGCAGCGCGCCCGGTCGACCGACGGGGAGGACGAGATCGAGTAATAGCGCGGCGCGAGCAGCGAGAGCATTTCGAGATAGACGTGGAACGGCAATTCGCAGGCCGGATATTCGAGCAGCAGGTCGAACACCGATTTGCGTCTGACCAAGATCTCGGTGCGGTAACGCTCGAGCGGCTCCGCCTCCTCGCCAAGAAAGGCGAGCAGCTTTGGTTTCGTCACCGGGCAGCGGGTGTGCTCCGCCATGATCTGGATCTGCTTCCGTGTCGCGACCTGCTGCAATTCGACGAACTCACTGAGCAGACGGCCGACCGACACGGCCTCGCCGACGGGCAATTGCGCCCGGCGGCCTTCCGCGACCTGAAGCCGGATCTGATCGGCTGGCAGGAAGCCGAAGCGGCGAGCGACCGAATCGACCAGCGTCGGGTCGTTGCGCGGGACCACGCTCAAATGATCGCCGACCCGATAGGTGACATTGGACGGCAGTTGCACCTCGATATGGCGCGTCGAACGCTCCGACGGATTAGGCCCGCTTCTGTTCTGAAGCTCGTCATTGACCAGAACCTTCATCGCGACAGCACCGCCCTGGGCCACGATAGTGTTGGCGGCGGTCACCGCCACCGGCTCGATTGCATAGAGCGGATCGTCCTCCGCGGTGCGGGTGAAATTCCAGTCGATGCCGAATTCCTTGGTCGCGACCTGAGCAGCCGCCGGAAACCATTTCTGGAATTGGCCGTCGAGATCGCTGCGCGCATCGCCCTCGCCGCGCGGATAGACGGCGCGCGCGCCATGTGCCGACAATTGCTCGTCGATGAAGCGCGGCACCGACTGATACGTCGCTGCCCAGTCGCTGTTGCCACAGCCGAACACGGCGTAGCGCACATTGGCAAAGGCGTCCTTCGGCAAGTCGCCGCCGAGCCATTTGACGAATTGCGTCGCATTGTCAGGCGGTGCGCCGTTGTAGGAGGCGCAGATGATCAGCACGCCGCCTTCCTGCGGCAGCTTGCCGACGTAATCGTCGAGCGGGCCGAGACGCACGGCAAAGCCGTTGATTTCCGCGAGGTCGGCCATGCGCGTCGCGAGTTCCTCGGCGGTGCCGAGATTGGAGCCGTAGAGCACCAGCATCGGCGTGTTGTGGCCGGGCCGGGCGGCCGGCTGACGCGGTCCCTTGGGTGCCGAAGCCATTGCCACGACTGGTCCGCCAAAGGCACCGCGCTCGCGATCGGCGCGCGGGCGAACCTTGATCTTGAAACCCTCCGGCTTGATCGTCAGCGTTTCCTTCAAGTGCATCTGATAGCGCTGGTGATCGATCAGCTTGAAGCGCTGGAGGATCATCCCGAGCGCAAGCGCAGCCTCGTGCATGGCAAAGCCCCGGCCGATGCAAGCGCGTTGGCCGTTGCCGAACGGCTTCCAGGCATTGACCGGCCGTTTGGCTTCCGCCTCGCGGCTGAAATCTCGGGATCGAATGTATCAGGGTTCGGTCCCCAGACTGAGGGATCGCGATGCAGCGCCGTCACCAGGATGGTGGTGAACGTGCCCTTCCTGAGCTTGTACTTGCCGCCGCCGATGGTCTCATCGTTGAGCGGCGAGATACCATAGGCCGGCGCCGGCGGCCACAGCCGCAGCGCCTCCTTCAGGACCTGCGTGATGTAGGTGAGCTGCGTCACCTGCTGATAGGTCGGCTTCGCATTGACGTCGGGACCGAAGACGCGGTCGACCTCGTCATAGGCCTTCTTGAGGATGTCCGGATGCTTCAGCAGTGCATAGAGGGTGTAGGACAACAGGCCGCTGGTGGTCTCGTGGCCCGCGATCAGGAAGGTGTTGATCTGGTAGCGAATGTTGACGTCATCAAGCTGCTCGCCGGTCGCGCGGTCGATGCCGGTCATCATCGCGGCCAGCATGTCCTTGTTGTCGTCGATGCCGTCCGCACTCTTGCGTCGTTCTGCAATGATCTCGTCGACCATCTTATTCATGAAGGCGACGTCTTCGGCCAAGGTCTTGCGCCGCTTCTGCATCCAAAGCTGCTCGAAGGGCAGGCCACGCGTCATCATGATGGTTTCGAGCGAGCGCACCAGCGACTCGACGAACGGGTGATAGTCGCGCCGGTAGAACGAGTTGAAGCGGTAGTCGAAGCCGCACAGGCCAATTGTGTCCAGCGTCAATGCGGTCATGTCGTGGACGACGTCGATCTCGTCGTCGGCATTGAGCCGTTCCCATTTGCGAACGAGCTGCTCGGCGATGTCGACCATGCTCGGATGATACGACTGCATGGCCCGGTTGCCGAACGGCTGGAGCAGGATGTTGTGGGCCTTGCTCCAGTTCGGCTCCTTGGTATCGGCCGTGAACAAGCCGTCGCCGCCGACCGCACGTACACGCCGCAGCGCACCGCGCACCGTCTTGTCGAAGCGCTTCTCGTCGGAGAGCTCGTCGACGAGGTCGTGGCCGGAGACGACCACGATCGGCGAGCCCATCATGTCGAGCCAGAAGATCGGACCCAGCTCCTTGGCGAGCCGCGTCAGGTGCTGCACGGGGGCGGCCGAGTCCAGCGACAGCTTCTCGAGATCGGGAATCAGCTTGTCCATGCCATCAGCGGAGGATGGCGGCAACACCGCGTCATTCTCGGCCATGATCATCAGCGACGGCACGCGGACCGTATGATCGAGCCCTTCGGAGCGCGCCCAGTTGCGCGACATGTTGCGGTACCAGTTGATGCCCCCGGTAAAACCCGTTTTGGTGAAGGCATCGACGAAGACTTTCTTCTCTTCCGGCGACAGGATCGGCGTACGCGGATCGTGCTTCGCGTCATAGCCGGCAATCATCTGCGGAAATGCCAGATTGAGCCGCGGCGAAGCGCCGACACCGGCAACCACCTCCTCCGGCGGGGTGTCGGCCGGGCGCGGCACCGGCTTACGCATGAACGCATCGAAAGTCTGTTCGACACGGCTGCCGAAAATCCTGTCCGGCTCGCGCGCCGGATCCTGGAATTGAACGATGTACATCTTGTCGCCGAAGCGTGCGCGCAACAGCTCGATCGGATCGGCCCAGGGGCGATTGGTGTGGGGCGTGTTGATGCCGACTACGCCGGCGACCCGGTCGATGTGCCGCAACGGCATTTGCCAAACGATGAAGCCGCCCCAATCGTGACCGACGAAGATCGCCTTATCGATCTGCAGATGATCAAGCAGTCCGACGAGATCGCCGGTCAGGTGCTCAATGTCGTAGGCCTCGACCGGCTCGGGCCGGTCGGTCGCACCGTAGCCGCGCTGGTCGGGCGCGATCACGCGGATGCCGGCCTCGCTCAGTGCCTTGATCTGGTGGCGCCAGGAAAAGGCGAGCTCGGGCCAGCCGTGGCACAGCACGACCGGCGGCTTGTCGTCGGCCGGGCCAGCCTCGTAATAGCCCATGCGGATTCCGTTCGTCGTCGCGAACTTGAGCGGCGGCATTTCAATCATCGCGAACTCCTTATTCCGCAGCACGCTTGATGTCGGCCGCGGGCGGCGCATAGGCCGCCTCCAGTGCGGCGAACTCTTCCGGCAGCATGTCGCTCATCACCTGCACGTGCGGAATGATATTGGCGCCGACGATGAAGCCGAAATCGAGCTGGTCCCGGTAGCTCTGCACGGTGATGTTGAGCGCCTGCCCATGCGTCGAGATCGAGACCGGGAAAATGTGCAGAAGCTCGGCCCCTGCAGCATAGAGCGTCTGCCGCGGTCCTGGGACGTTCGACACCGTGATATTGGCGGCCGGCGGCAGCACGTCGGACAGATTGGAGCGGCTGTAGAGCAGCGCCAGGATCTGCACCATGATCGGGGCACCCAGCATCGAGATGTTGGAGACCTGCGGCATCAGCGCCCGCAGTGGATGCGACATCTCTTTGGACTTGGCCGATTGCGCGATGATGGCTTCCAGCCGCGCCTTTGGATTGTCGATGTTGGTCGCGATCGAGCAGATCATGCCGAACACCTGGTTATTGGCCTCGGTGTTGCCCTCCTCGCGCAGCGAGATCGGCACCGCCGCAGTCAGCGATTTCGCCGGCAGCGTGCCATATTGCTGGAGATAGCGGCGGACCACGCCCGAGGCGAGCGCCAGCACGACGTCATTGAGCTTGCCGCCGGCCTGCTTGGCCAGCGCCTTGGCCCGCGACAACGAGATCGATACGCCGGCGAAGCTCCGCTCCGACGAGATGGTCTTGTTGAGCATGGTCGGCGGCGACACCATGCTGGCGAGGCTCTCGCGCGATTTCGGATCTGCGACCTTGCCGAGCACGTCGGAGACGCTCTTGAGCACCGTCGGGATGTTGCCGGCGAACCGCACCGCGCTCTCGATCTGGTACATCGCATTGTCGAACAGGATCGAGCCGATGTCGCTCTTGCCGGTACGCGGCAATTGCAGGTTCTTCGCGGCCGCCGACGCATCGAGCGGCTGGCTGAAGAGCTGTCGATAGGAATCGAGCAGGTTGGCCGTGATATCGCGCGGCTCCTGTCCGGGCTTGGCTCCAGCCGTCGGCGGCTCGACCTTCCGTGGGATCGGCGAGATGTCGTAGATCAAGTTGGTCAAGGCCGCACCGGCGCCGCCGTCGATGGCGGCATGATGCATCTTGGAATAAAGGCCGACCTCGTTGTCCTTCATGCCCTCGAACACGTAGAACTCCCAGAGCGGACGGGCCCGGTTCAGGAGCTTGGCATGCATCCAGCCGACGATGCGTTCGAGCGTGGCTCGGTCGCGCGGCTGCGGCAGGCTGGCGCGGAAAATGTGACGATCGATGTCGAACTGATCGTCCTCGACCCAGGAGGGATGATCGATGTCGAGCGGCGCCTTCTCTAGCCGCGCCTTCAGGATCGGCGCGATGTGCAGGCGCGAGACGATCATGGCCTTGAAGTCTTCGAAGAAGTCGCCCTTGTAGTCGTCGGGCAGGTGAAAGATTGCCATGCTTCCGACATGCATCGGCATTTCCGGCGTTTCCAGATAGAGAAACGACGCGTCCAGCGACGACAGCTTCTTCCCGTCAGCCATAATTCCCTCCCGCAAGACTTGACGGGCGCGTTTGGTCCGCGCTTCTCGTCAGGCCGATACTGCCTGTTCCGCCGGGGCATATGCAATGGCAAACGGTCCGGCCCGGTCAAATGGCCGGAATTCCCCCTCCGCTTGCGCCAGCCGGTCCGCCACGGCCCACAGCGCCGCGGGATTGACCCCGAGCCCGATATGGCTCGCCAGGTGCACCTCGATGTTCTCGGCACGGGCGGAGGGACGGAGCAGACAGGTCCGCCAATTCACGACACCGTCGGCACGCGAATAGATCGAACTCGTGGGCACCGGCAGATCGCCGGCGAGCGCCTCGCGCTGTTCGGCATAATCCTCGACCCGCTCGCCTGACAGCGCCTCGTACAGCCGCGTGGCGTTGGTCGCCCGTACGTCGTTAGCAAAAGGGGTGCCGAGCGTGATGACATAGCGGACCATCTCCGGCGCCTGAAGTGCGAGATCGCGGGCATAGACGCCGCCGAGGCTCCATCCGACCAGGCTGACCTTGCGGCCGGAGGCGGCGTGGATCTCGGCCAAGCGCATGCGCAGCGAATCCCGCATCCGCCCGAGCCCGCCGAGATTGCGGCCCATCCGCCAGGCATGTGCCTCATAACCGAGCTCGCTGAGATAGCGTCGCATCGGTGCCATCGAGAGATCGCTGGCGAGGAAGCCCGGCAGCGCCAGCACCGGATGGCCGTCGCCCCTGGGCGCGCGCATCAGAAGCGGTGACAGCAGCAGGCTCGCATTGAATTCGAGCAGACCCCGAGCCTCGGCAAGTAGCAGCCCGATACCCGGCGGACGAAGCCGGCCTGAATCCAGCGTCCCGTCCGGCCCTGATGACACTATTTCTTCTTGTCGCTGCTGCGCGTGCCGCCGAGGCCTGCCATCGCGACGAACATGTCCTGAAACCGTTCGGCGAGCTTGGGATCGTATGTAAACCAACTCTGCACCAACGATTCGGGCGAGACCTTGTCGATGTTGCTCAGGACCTGCTGCTGCAGCTTGTCCATCACCGCCGTCTGCATCGGCGACACGTCCGGCAGTCCAAAGAATTGGCGGGCCTCGAGGGGAGTGCAGTCGATTTCGATATTAACCTTCATGTCCCCTCCGGATGAGATTCGAGCGGCCTGCCGGCAGTATCGCCGCGAGTTGTGGTGCGACGCAAGCGCCTGATGCCGGCGCGACATATCCCGACCCGCAACGGCCGAATATGGTCAACCAAGTCGAAAGTCGAAAGCCGCCCAAGCCAGCCGGCACGATCAGCATTGCTGCACAGCGGTGCAACTTGGCGCGTTCCTTGCTGGAATGGCGCTTGCACGGGTCGAGAACTCTGGGCAACATGGATTGATCGGCCGGCCGAACAAATCAAAAATCACCGGCACGGCAGTGTGGAGAGGGTCAAGAATGTCATTAGGTCGAAGTCTGTTTGCGGCGACGCTCGCCGGTATGGCTGCGTTCTCGGTCTCGCCGGCGTCGAGCCAGGCGCTGCGCTATGCCAACCAGGGCGACCTGAAGTCGCTCGATCCCTATACCCTCAACGAGAGCACCACCCACGCCCATCTCGGCCACGTCTATCAGGGCCTCACCGCGCGCGACAAGGACCTCAAGATCATTCCGGCGCTGGCGGAAAGCTGGGAGACGCCGGAGCCGACCCGCTGGCGCTTCCACCTGCGCAAGGGCGTGAAATTCCATAACGGCGATCCGTTCACCGCCGACGACGTGCTGTTCTCCGCCGATCGCGTCCGCAAGAAGGGGTCCAATATGCAGACCCGCCTTGCACCCGACGTCAAGGTCGTCAAGGTTGACGACTACACCGTCGATTTCGTCCTGCCCTCGCCCAATCCCATCCTGCATTCGTCGTGGGATGTCTGGTACATCATGGACAAGAAATGGGCCGAGGAGAACAACGTCGTCGATCCGACGCCGGTGGCGGCGACCACGCCGAGCTACGCCTCGCTCCACGAGAACGGCACCGGTCCCTTCATCATCGAAAGCCATCAGCCCGGCGTGAAGACGGTGTTCAAGGCCAACCCCAATTACTGGGGCAAGATGGATGGTAACCTGAAGGAGATCACCTTCACCCCGATCGCCTCCGACGCCACCCGCGTCGCCGCGCTGCTCTCGGGCGAAGTCGACGTCATCGAGCCGGTGCCGATCCAGGACATCTCCCGCGTCGATTCCAGCCCGAATGCCCAGGTGCTCAAAGGGCCGGAGCTGCGCACCATCTTCATCGGCTTCGACCAGACCCGCGACGAGTTGCTCTACTCCAACATCAAGGGCAAGAATCCGTTCAAGGACGTCCGCGTCCGCGAAGCCTTTTACAAGGCTATCGACATCGAGCTGATCAAGACGCGCGTGATGCGCGGGCTATCGACGCCGTCAGCTCTGATGATTGCGCCGGAACTGTTCGCGCTGTCCAAGGAGTTCACGCGGCCGAAATTCGACCCCGATGGCGCCAAGAAGCTCCTGATCGAGGCCGGTTACCCCGATGGCTTCGAGGTCACCATGGATTGCCCGAACGATCGTTACGTCAACGATGCGGCGATCTGCCAGGCCGTCGTCGGCATGCTCGCCCGTATCGGCGTCAAGATCAATCTCCTGGCGCAGCCGAAGGCGCAATACTTCGCCAAGGTGCTCAAGCAAGGTGGCTACCAGACCTCGTTCTATCTCTTGGGCTGGACGCCGAGCACGATGGATTCCCACAACGTGCTCTACGACATCATGGGCTGCCGGGACGATGCGAAATCCTCGCGCGGCGAAGCCAATCTCGGCGGCTATTGCAACAAGGAGTTCGACGCCATCACCGACAAGGTGCTGGTTGAAACCGACACCGCCAAGCGCAACCAGTTGATCAAGCAAGCCTACGAAATCGCCAACAAGGACTGGGCGTACATCCCGCTGCACCAGCAGGCGTTGGCCTGGGGCGTATCGAAAAAGGTCAACCTACCGCAGCGCGCCGACAATCTCGTCATGTTCCACTGGGCGACCAAGAAGGAATAGCCTCAGTTGAACACAAGGTCCCGGCAGCATCAGGCCTCCGGGACCTTTTCCTTTTCCGGCTGACAAAGGCGTCGGCCAGACACACACTCAAGGACAGTGGAAGGCATGCTCGCTTTCACTCTTCGCCGCGCCGTTCAGGCCATCGGCGTCATGTTCGCCGTCGGCATCATCGCCTTCTCGATGTTCCGTTTCGCCGGCGACCCCGTCAACCAGATCGTCTCGATCGACACGTCGGCGGCCGAACGCGAAGCCGTGCGCAAGTCGCTCGGCCTCGATGATCCCGTGCCGGTGCAGTTCGTGCGCTATTTCGCCGATGCCGCGCAGTTCAAGTTCGGCGTGTCCTATCAGTTCCGCCAGCCGGTCTCGACGCTGTTGATGGAGCGCATGCCCGCGACGCTGGAGCTTGCGATCTGCGCGACCGTCTTTGCAATGGTGCTCGGCATTCTGATGGGTGTCTATTCGGCGCTCAAGCGCGACACCGTGCTCGCCAAGTTATTCCAGGCGGTTTCGCTGATCGGCATCTCGCTGCCGACTTTCCTGATCGGTATTCTTCTGATCTATCTGTTCGCGGTGACATTGGGCTGGCTGCCCTCCTTCGGCCGCGGCGAGGTGGTCAAGCTCGGCTGGTGGACTACGGGCCTGCTCACGCTTTCGGGCCTGAAGGCGCTGATCATGCCCGCGATCACCCTCGGCCTGTTCCAGATGACCCTGATCATGCGGCTGGTGCGCGCGGAGATGCTGGAAGTGCTGCGAACCGACTATATACGCTTCGCCCGCGCCCGCGGGCTGACCACCCGTGCCATCCATTTCGGCCACGCGCTGAAGAACACGCTCATCCCCGTGATCACGGTGGCGGGATTGCAGTTTGGCTCGGTTATTGCATTTTCGATCATCACCGAAACCGTGTTCCAATGGCCGGGCATGGGACTTCTGTTCGTGCAGGCCGTGCAAAACGTCGATATCCCGATAATGGCCGCCTACCTGCTGATGGTCTCGCTGATCTTCGTCACCATCAATCTGGTGGTCGATATCCTCTACACCGTGGTCGATCCGCGTCTACGCGCGACCGTCGGCCGCGCCACGTAAGGCAGCCTGCATGTCCGACGCAGTCGTCTCCAATTCCAATGGGCAGAGCACGCAGCCAGCGCAAACGGCCCGCGGATGGCTCAGCCGCGCGCTCGACAGCGATATCTTCTATTCGTTTCGCCGCTCCAAGCTCACCATGGCAGCAGCGGCGATCACGGTCTTGTTCTTCCTGCTTGCGATCTTTGCATCCGCGCTCGCGGTGCAGAACCCATTCGATCCGGCACAATTGCAACTGATGAATTCGCGGATTTCACCGCTGTGGACCGCCGACGGCCAGAGCCCGTTCCTGCTCGGCACCGACGAGCAGGGCCGCGACGTGTTCTCCGCCATTCTCTACGGCATGCGCATCTCGCTCGCCGTGGGCGTGGCCGGCGTGATCTTCGCCGGTGCGCTCGGTATCGCGCTCGGCCTGATCGCCGGCTATTTCGGCGGTGCAGTCGATGGCGTGATCATGCGCATCGCCGACGTGCAGCTCACCTTCCCGGCCATCCTGATCGCGCTGCTGGTCAATGGCGTCGCCAAATCGATCCTTGGCAACCGGCTGGATGCCACCAGCATGCTGGTCGTGCTGGTGATCTCGATCGGCCTCAGTTTCTGGGTGGGTTACGCCCGGACCGTGCGCGGTTCCGTGATGGTCGAGAAGAATAAGGACTACGTCGCCGCCGCGCAGCTGATCGGTCTGCCCGCACCGAAGATCATGCTGCGGCATGTGCTGCCGAACACGATGGGCCCGATCCTGGTGATCGCCACGATCAATCTCGCTCTTGCGATCATCACCGAGGCGACGCTGTCCTTCCTCGGCGTCGGCCTGCCCGACACCATGCCCTCGCTCGGCACGCTGATCCGGATCGGCAACAACTACCTGTTCGCCGGCGAATGGTGGATCGTCGCCTTCCCGGGGCTTGCGCTGGCAGCGCTGATCCTCTCGATCAACCTGCTCGGCGACTGGCTGCGCGACGCGCTCAACCCGAAGCTCAGATGAGTACGCCTCGCTCATGACCGAACCTGTTCTCTCCGTGCGTAATCTTCATGTGGAGTTCGCCTCCCGCCGCGGCACGCTGCGCGCCATCGACGGCATCTCCTTCGACATCGCCAAGGGCGAGGTGCTCGGCGTGGTCGGTGAATCCGGCGCCGGCAAATCCGTCACCGGCCTCTCCGTGATCGGCCTGATCGATCCACCCGGCCGCATCGCCGGCGGCGAGATTCATCTCGCGGGCCTGCGCATTGACAATCTGCCGCCGGAAGAGATGCGCCGCATCCGGGGCAAGCGCATCGGCATGATCTTCCAGGATCCCCTCACCTCGCTCAATCCGCTCTACCGGGTCGGCGACCAGATCGTGGAGACGATCCGGACCCATCTCAATCTCTCCGAACAAGCGGCGCGGCGCCGCGCCGTCGAACTCTTGGCCGAAGTCGGCATCCCAGCGCCGGAAAAGCGGATCGACGGCTATCCCCACGAATTCTCCGGCGGTATGCGCCAGCGCGTGGTGATTGCACTGGCGATCTGCGCCGAGCCGGAGCTGATCATCGCGGACGAGCCGACGACCGCGCTCGATGTCTCCGTGCAGGCGCAGATCATCTCCCTGATCAAGCGGCTCGGGCGCGACCACGGCACGGCCGTGATGCTGGTGACCCACGACATGGGCGTGATCGCGGAGACATCGGACCGGGTCGCGGTGATGTATGCCGGCCGCATCGCCGAGATCGGCCCCGTGCAAGATGTCGTGAAGAATCCGCTGCACCCGTACGCCAGGGGGCTGATGGGCGCGATCCCGACTCTGGCCGGAGACGACAAGCGCCTCGTGCAGATTCCCGGCTCGATGCCGCGCCTGTCGGCGATCCCGCCGGGCTGCTCGTTCAACCCGCGCTGCGCCTTCGCCTTTGACCGCTGCCGCGTGGAACGGCCGGAGCCGCTCACGCGTGGCGCGCAGTCGGTCGCCTGTCACCTTTATGATAATGTGCCGGCGGAGAGCGCGGCATGAGCGCACCGTTCGTCCAGGCTAGAAATCTGCGCCGGGTGTTCGACGTGTCGAAGCCATGGCTCAACCGCGTGCTCGAAGGCGGGCATCTCGAATATCTCAAGGCTGTCGATCACGTCACCTTCGAGATCAGGAAGGGCGAGACGTTCGCTCTGGTCGGTGAATCCGGTTCCGGCAAGACCACGGTGGCGCGGATGGTCGTCGGCCTGCTGCCGCCGAGCTCCGGCGACGTGCTGATCGACGGCGTGTCGATGACCGATCCGCGGCAGGCTCCCGCACGCCGCAAGCTACGCCGCCGCATCCAGATGATCTTCCAGGATCCGTATGCGAGCCTGAACCCGCGCTTCCGGGTCGACGCCATCATCTCCGAGCCGATCCGCGCCTTCGACCTGATCCAGGGTGAGCGTGACATCCAGGCGCGCGTCGGCGAGCTGCTCAGCCTCGTCGGCCTGCACCCCGACGACCGACTGAAATTTCCGCACGAATTCTCTGGCGGCCAGCGCCAGCGCATCGCGATCGCGCGAGCGCTCGCATCGGACGCCGAATTCATCGTCTGCGACGAGCCGACCTCGGCTCTGGACGTCTCGGTGCAGGCGCAGATCCTGAACCTGATGCGCGACCTCCAGGACAAATTCGGCCTGACCTACATGTTCATCAGCCACAACCTCGCCGTGGTGCGCCACATGGCGAGCCGGGTCGGCGTAATGTATCTCGGCCGCATCGTCGAGATCGCGGAAGGACGCGAGCTGTTCGCCCGTCCGCGCATGCCCTACACCAAGATGCTGCTCGGTGCCGTGCCTGATCTCGCCATGAGCGGCCGCCAGCGCATTCCAGTCAAGGGCGAGATCCCGAACCCGATCAATCCGCCCTCCGGATGCGCCTTCAATCCGCGCTGCCCGCTGGCGTTCGATCGCTGCCGCAAGGAGATCCCGGAACTGATCGACGGCGTCGCCTGCCACGCGGTCAACACCGCGCCGGTCCCGGCGTGACGCGCGCGTGCCATGCAACCTGCGCATTTGGCGGCGGCGTGGCCCTGTGATCAATTGCGCGCGCCGCAAATGAGGTAGCCTATGGCCAGCAACATCAATCCCGATCCGTTCACGACGAGACCGGAAATCGAAGGCACCTTCGGGGTCGTCGCCACCACGCACTGGATCGCGACCGCCGTCGGCATGGCCATTCTGGAGAAGGGCGGCAACGCCTTTGACGCCGGTGTCGCCACCGCCTTCACGCTCCAGGTGATCGAGCCGCATCTCAACGGCCCCGGCGGCGATGTGCCTATCATCGTCCATGACGTGAAGCGCGGGCGCACCGAGGTGATCTGCGGCCAGGGCCCGGCGCCGGCGCGCGCCACCATCGCGCACTACAGGAGCGAGGGACTCGACATGGTGCCCGGCACCGGCCTGCTCGCCGCTTGCGTTCCCGGCACCTTCGAATCCTGGATGATGCTGCTGCGCGACTATGGCACGATGCGTGTGCGCGACGTGCTCGAGCCCGCGATCTCCTATGCGCGTGACGGCTATCCGCTGGTCGAGCGCGCCTGCGCCACGATCCACACCGTCGAGCAGTTGTTCCGCAAGCATTGGCCGACCTCGGCTGCCGTCTACCTGCCGAACGGTCAAGTGCCAAAGCCCGGAACGCTGTTCACCAACAAGACACTGGCTGCGACCTACTCCCGCATTCTCAGCGAAGCCGAAAGCGGCGGCGGCGGCCGCGACGCCGAGATCGAGCGCGCGCGCAAGGCTTGGTCGCAAGGCTGTGTCGCAGAAGCAATCGACAAATTCTGCCGGACGCAAGAGGTGATGGACGTCAGCGGCTCGCCGCATCGCGGCGTCCTCTCAGCGGACGACATGGCGCGGTGGCAGCCGACGATCGAGGCGCCGCTTACCTACGATTATGGTCGCTACACCGTCTGCAAGGCCGGCGTCTGGAGCCAGGGGCCGGTGACGCTTCAGCAGCTCGCTCTGTTGAAAGGCTTTGCGCTCGATGGGCTCGATCCGACCGGGCCGGAGTTCATCCACGTCCAGATCGAATGCGCCAAGCTGGCATTCGCCGATCGCGAAAAATTCTACGGCGACCCCAAATTCACCGAGATCCCGATCACGACGCTACTGTCGGATGCTTATAATGACGAGCGCCGCAAGCTCGTCACCGACAAGGCCTCGCTCGACTTCGCGCCCGGTATGGTCGAGGGTTTTGGTGGCGTGGTCAGGCTTCGCCGTGCCGAGGGCCAGCGCGAGGCGGTGGGCGCGCTCGGCGCCGGCGAGCCGACCGTGGGCCGCTTCGGCGAAGTGCGCGGCGACACCGTGCATTTCGACATCATCGACAAAGCCGGCAACATGGTGTCCTCGACGCCATCGGGCGGCTGGCTGCAATCCTCGCCGATCATTCCCGAGCTCGGCTTCTGCCTCGGCAGCCGTGCGCAGATGTTCTGGCTGGAGGAGGACCATCCCGCCGCGCTTGCGCCGGGCAAGCGGCCGCGCACCACGCTGTCGCCGACCATGGCGCTGCGCGACGGCGAGCCCTATCTCGCCTGGGGCTCGCCGGGCGGCGATCAGCAGGACCAGTGGATCACGCAATTCTTCCTGCGCCACGTCCATTGCAACCTCAACCTCCAGGAGGCGATCGACGCGCCGGCTTGGCACTCCGAGCATTTTCCGATCTCGTTCTGGCCGCGCACTGCGCGCCCGGGCGTGCTCGTGGTCGAGAACCGCGTGCCGAGGGCGACGATCGAGAACCTTCGCGAGCGTGGGCATATCGTCGAGGTCGGTCCCGACTGGTCCGAAGGCCGTCTTACCGCGGCCTCGCGCGTCGGCCCCCGTCGACGCGCTGCCGCCAATCCGCGCGGGATGCAGGGCTATGCCGCGGGACGCTGAAGGCAGCACATGACCTGGTCGATCATCGCGCGAGATACTGCCACCGGCGAGTTCGGTATTGCCGTCGCGACCCGCTTCTTCGCGGTCGGCGCGCGTGTTCCGTACATTGCCGCCGGCCTCGGCGCCATCGCGACGCAGGCCTTCGTCAATCCCTATTACGGCATCGACGGTGTCAAGCTGCTGCGTGAAGGCCTCAATGCACACGACCTGCTCGCCGCCCTGCTCGCGACCGATGACGGCCGCGAAAGCCGGCAGATCCACATCATGGACGCTAGCGGCGACATCGCCGCGCACACCGGGTGCGATTGCGTCGAGTGGTGCGGGCACATCGCAGGCAGCGGCTTCTCGATCGCCGGCAATATGCTGACGGGGGCCGACGTGCTTGACGAGACGGCCAAGACCTACATTGCCAACGACAGCCTGCCCTTTCCGCGCCGCCTGCTCGCGGCGATGCGTGCGGGCGAAGCCGCCGGCGGCGACAAGCGCGGCAAGCAGTCGGCCGCGCTGTTGATCCACGGCGAGGAGGAATGGCCGGCGCTGGACATTCGGGCCGACGATCATCCCGATCCGCTCGGCGAGCTCGAACGGCTCGAGCGTGTCAGCCACGAGCTCTGGGTGCACTTCCGCGCCTCCATGCCGACGCGGCGGAACCCGGCCGGCAACACCGATCGCAGCGTGATCGACGCCAGCATCGCCGCAGCCCGCGCAAGACAGTCATGAGCGCCACCCCCCTCATCGAGATCGAGGATTTGCGCATCCGCTTCCACGGCGACGATGGCCGTATCACCCAGGCGGTCGACAGTGTCGATCTCAGCGTCGCCAATGGCGCCACGCTCGGCCTCGTCGGCGAATCCGGCTGCGGCAAGAGCGTGACTTCGTTGGCGATCATGGGCCTGCTGCCGAAGAGAAGCGCGGAGATATCCGGAGCGATCCGCTTCGAGGGGCTCGACCTCTTGAAGACGCCGGACCAGACGCTACGCGACCTGCGCGGCAACCGTCTGGCGATGATCTTTCAGGAGCCGATGACCTCACTTAACCCGAGCCTGACCATCGGCGAGCAGATCGTCGAGACGATCCTGCGCCATCGTGGCGGTTCGCGGCGCAATGCGCGGGAGCGGGCGATCGAGCTCCTGCGCCGCGTCCACATCCCCTCACCGGAGCGACGCATCGACGAATTCCCGCACAAGCTCTCCGGCGGCATGCGCCAGCGCGTGATGATCGCAATGGCGCTCGCCTGCGATCCGCGCCTGCTGATCGCGGACGAGCCGACCACGGCGCTCGACGTCACCTTGCAGGCGCAGATTCTGGAGCTGATGCGCGAGTTGAAGGCCGCGAGCGGCGCCGCCATCATCCTGATCACGCATGATCTCGGCGTCGTTGCCGAAGTCTGCGACGAGGTCGCGGTGATGTATGCCGGAGAGATCGTCGAACGCGCGCCTGTGGACGAATTGTTTTCGGCGCCGCAGCATCCCTACACCGTCGGCCTGCTCGGCTCGATCCCGCGGCTCGATCATCGCGCCGAGCAGCTCGCCACGATCGAAGGCATGGTGCCGAACACGGCACGGCTGCCCGCCGGTTGCCGCTTCGCCGCGCGCTGCCCGTTCGTGCTGGACGCCTGCACCAGGGCGCCGCCGCCACTGCTGCAAGTCAGCCCCGGCCACCTCTCGCGCTGTATCCGCGCGCCACTCGAACGTTTGGTGTCGTGATGGCACTGCTCGAGGTCCAAGGCCTGGTCAAGCATTTCGTCGCGGAACGCTCGCTGTTCGGCCGCGCGCGGGCGCATGTCAAGGCCGTCGACGGCGTCAGCTTCTCGCTCGAGGCCGGCAAGACGCTGGCCCTGGTCGGCGAATCCGGCTGCGGCAAATCCTCCGTCAGCCGCCTGGTGCTGCGGCTGATCGAGCCGGATGCGGGTACGGTACGCTTTGATGGCCGCGATCTTCTCTCCCTCGACGCCAATGCGCTCCGCGCCTTCCGCCGTGAAGCCCAGATCATCTTCCAGGACCCTTACGCCTCGCTCAATCCGCGCATGACCGTCGGCCAGATCCTGACCGAGCCGCTGGCGCTGCACGATCTGGTGCCGCCGACGCAGCGGCGCGGGCGGGTCGCCGAACTGCTGCGGCTGGTCGGGCTGGAGCCGCGGCTGGAGCGCCGTTATCCGCATGAATTCTCCGGGGGTCAGCGCCAGCGCATTGCCATCGCCCGTGCGCTCGCAGTCGAGCCGAAGCTGATCGTCTGCGACGAGCCGGTCTCGGCGCTGGATGTCTCGATCCGCTCGCAGATCCTCAACCTGCTGCGCGAGCTCCAGGACCGGCTCGGCCTCGCCTACATTTTCGTGTCGCATGATCTGGCCGTGGTCAAGCACATCGCCGACCACGTGGCCGTGATGAATCTCGGCCAGATCGTCGAGACCGCGGAGGCGGACGCGCTGTTCGCAGCGCCCCGCCATCCCTATACCCGGGCGCTGTTGTCCGCGATCCCCCTGCCACAGCCGAAAGCGAAGCGAACGACGGTGCTATTGACGGGCGAGATCCCGAGCGCACTCAATCCGCCGGCGGGCTGCCGCTTCCATACCCGCTGCCCCTTCGTTGTCGAGCGCTGTCGCATTGAGGCGCCGGAGCTCGTGGCAGACAGCGCGGGCCACGCCGCCGCCTGTCACCGTACGGCAGAGCTGCCGTCCGCCGACGCTATCCTGCCGGCAGCCGGCGGGTTTTCGCCAGCACTTGCGAAATTGGTCGCGGCCTTCAGCCGAAAGACGGAAGGCGCAGCGGTCTCCGGGGTTGGTATACAAGGCACCGCGCCCACAACGACGTAGCCGAAGCAATGGGGACTGTCCGATGAACATGTTTCGCCTGGCCGCAACGGCCACCGCCTTCCTGCTGTCGGTCGTAACAGCGCAAGCCCAGACCACGCTGCGCATCGGCCTCGCCGAGGACCCCGACATCCTCGATCCGACCATGGCGCGCACCTATGTCGGCCGCATCGTGTTCTCCGCATTCTGCGACAAGCTGTTCGACATCGACGAGAAGCTCAACATCGTGCCGCAGCTCGCGCTGTCGAGCGAAACGGCCGACGACGGCAAGGCGCTCGTCATCAAGCTCCGCCCCGGTGTGAAATTCCACGACGGCGAGCCGTTCGATGCCGAGGCCGCCAAGTTCTCATTGGAACGACACCTCACCTTCCCCGGCTCCTTCCGCAAGCCGGAGCTGGCCTCGGTCGATCACGTCGAGGTCGTCGATCCCCTCACGATCAAGCTGGTGCTGAAGCCGCCGTTCTCGCCATTGCTCGCGCAGCTCACCGATCGGGCCGGCATGATGATGTCGCCGAAGGCGGCGAAGGAAGCCGGCGACAAGTTCGGCCTGCGTCCGGTCTGCGCGGGCCCCTATAAATTCGTCGAGCGCGTGCAGCAGGACCGCATCGTATTCGAGAGGTTCGCGGACTACTGGAACAAGGACAACGTCTTCATCGATCGTATCGTGTTCCAGCCGATCGTCGATGCCACGGTGCGGCTCGCGAACCTGAAATCCGGTGGACTGGACCTGATCGAGCGCGTGCTCGCCACCGACCTCAAGGAGGTCCGCGCGGATTCGCGGCTGAAGGTCGCGACCGCCATCGAGCTCGGCTATCAGGGCATCACGCTCAACATCGGCAAGGACAAGGCCAAGGGGCCACTCAGCCAATCCGCCAAGGTGCGACAGGCGCTCGACCTTGCCATCGACCGCGAGGCGATCAACCAGGTCGTGTTCAACGGCGAGTTTCAGGTTGGCAATCAATGGGTCAATCCCGATCATCCCTATTATCAGAAATCCCTGCCGGTCCGTCCCCGCAACGTCGAGAAGGCCAAGGCGCTGCTGAAGGAAGCCGGCGTGACACCGCCGGTCAGCGTCGATTTCCTGGTATCGAAGGGCGCGGAGACCGAAACGCCGGCGCAGGTGATCCAGTCCATGGCGGCCGAAGCCGGGTTCGACATGAAGCTCCGCGTCACCGAATTTGCAACCGGGCTGAAGCAGGCCGAGGCCGGCGATTACCAGGCCTTCATGCTGGCCTGGAGCGGGCGCGTCGATCCCGACGGCAACACCTTCGTCTTCCTGCACAGCGGCGCGCCGCAGAATTACGGCGCTTGGAACAATGCGCAGGCCGACAAGGCGCTGGAGGATGCGCGATCGGTGACCGATCCCACCAAGCGCAAAGCCAGCTACGAAGTCCTGGCGAGGCTGGTCCAGGACGAGGAGCCCCTCCTGTACCTCTACCACCGCCGCATCATCATCGCGCATACGACGAAGCTCGAAGGCTACCGGCAGATGCCCGACGGGCTCGTGCGCGTTATCGGCCTCAAGCTGAAGTGACAATGAAAGGATGCTGAAGTTCCTCGCCCGCCGCCTTGTGCAGATCGTGCCGACACTGTTCTTCGTCTCGGTGCTGATCTTCTCGCTCCAGCAATTGCTGCCGGGCGATCCTGCGCTGGTGATGGCGGGCGAAGAGCGCGATCCTGCCGTGATCGAACAGATCCGCCATCAGTACCGGCTCGATCAGCCCGTCCCTGTGCAGTACGCCTATTGGATCAAGGGCGTACTCGCCGGCGATTTCGGCGAATCGCTGCGCAACAAGATGCCGGTGCGCGAGCTGATCGCGCAGAAGCTGCCGGTGACCTTACAGCTCGGCTCGATGGCGATCCTGATCGCATTCCTGATCGGCATCCCCGCCGGCATCGTCGCGGCCGTGAAGAAGGGCACCGCCTGGGACTACGGCGCCAATTTCTTTGCGCTATGGGGAATCTCCACGCCGAACTTCTGGCTCGGCATCATGCTGATCTTCCTGTTCTCGATCGAGCTCGGCTGGTTGCCGGCCTCGGGCTATGTGCCGCTCACCGAAAATTGGCGCGCGAGCCTGGCTGCCACCATCATGCCCGCCTTCGTGCTCGGCAATGCAATTGCCGCGATCCTGATGCGGCACACCCGCAGCGCTATGCTCCAGGTGCTGGAGAGCGACTATGTCCGCACTGCGCGCGCCAAGGGATTGTTGGAACGCTCGGTCATCCTCAAGCACGCGATGCGTAACGCACTGACACCTATCATCACGCTCGGTGCGCTCGAGCTCGGTACCCTGCTCTCAGGCGCCGTGCTGACCGAACAGATCTTCTCCATCCCCGGCTTCGGCAAGCTGATCGTGGATGCGGTATTCAACCGCGATTATGCGGTCGTGCAGGGCGTGGTGCTGGTGACAGCCACCGTCTACATCACTCTGAATCTCATTGCGGACGTCGCCTATATCCTCGTCAATCCGCGGCTGCGGGGCTAGTGCCATGAGCGACACGACGCTGGCCAGTCCCGCTACGCAAGCTCACGAGCTGGACAGCCCGGCACGCCGCGCGCGGCGGCGCCTGTTCAAGCGCAAGGCCGCTGTGTTTGGCCTCATCGTGATCATCGCGTTCATCCTTCTTGCGGTGCTTGCGCCGGTCGTCGTTCCCTTCGACCCCATCGCGACGAGCTGGAGCCTGGTGCGCAAGCCGCCGACCGCCGCGCACTGGTTCGGCACCGACGAGCTCGGCCGCGACATCCTGAGCCGCGTCGTCTACGGCGCGCGCGCCTCGCTGCTCGCGGGCCTGATCTCGGTTGCGATCGCGCTCGGCATCGGCGTGCCGTTGGGCCTCCTCGCCGGCTATCGCGGCGGCTTCACCGACGCACTGATCAGCCGGATCACGGACGCAATGCTCGCCTGCCCGTTCCTGATCCTGGCAATTGCGCTCGCGGCATTCCTCGGCCCGAGCCTCGGCAACGCCATGATCGCCATCGGCATCTCGGCCACTCCGATCTTTATCCGCCTGACCCGCGGTCAGGTGCTGAGCGTCAAGGCGGAGGATTATGTGGAGGCCGCGCGCGCACTCGGCAATCCGCCATGGCGGATCGCATTCTCGCACATCCTGCCGAACATCCTTCCGGCGCTGCTGGTTCAGGCGACGCTGTCGATCGCCGCCGCCATCATCGCCGAAGCGGCATTGTCGTTCCTCGGCCTAGGCCAGCAACCGCCGGCACCGTCCTGGGGCAGCATGCTCAATGCCGCACAGCGCTTCCTGACCCAGGCGCCCTGGATGGCGATCTGGCCGGGGCTCGCGATCTTTCTCGTGGTGTTGTCGCTGAACCTGCTTGGCGACGGCCTGCGCGACGCGCTCGACCCGCGCCAGCGCTGAGATTGGATCAACGCTGCCGCCCTCCACCTCTCCCCGTTGGGGAGAGGTAAAGATCACCTGCCGATAGACCTCAAATCACGACCTCCCGCATCACGCGGCGGCAGTCCATCTCATATTCGAGATCGACCACGGGCGGCCGGGCAAAATGCCAGGTGAGGCCGGAGCGCAGCGCGCCGCGGCGCACCAACTCGTCGACCAGCGCGTGATGGAAGTCGTGCACCGAATAGGCCTGCACGCCGGTGGTGTCCTTCCAGCCGAAGCCGAAGGCCGCCATCCGGTTCTCCATCTGCGCGGTCGTTGTGAAGCGTACTTTCTCCCGCAGCCCTTCCGGGCTGAGGTCGCGGTAACGCACCGTGCGCTCGACATAGGTGCCGCTGCCCTCGCGAGCCTCGGCTCCGCCGGCGATCACGAAGCTCGGCGATTTCGACGGGGTCGGGCGCGTGAAGGAGAACGCGTAGAACGACGGCTCCGACGGCGGATCGATCTCGGGACAGACATTGCTGCGTGCCACGGGATTGGTGGTGCCGTCGAAGATCCCCCATTCCGACAGCGTCTTCACATAGTGCAGGCTGAACGCGCGAAAACCTTCCTCGCTGAAGGCCGCCGGCGAGCGCAATTCGCAGGCACAGAACGCCGTGAGCGGCCGCCCTGCCTCCCGGATGAACTTTGCCGTCAGCGCAAATCCTTCCGCAAGCGGCACCAGGCGGTCGAACCGGACGCGCTCGATCTCGTAGCCCTCATCTGCGGCGGCACCCGCCGAATACTGGAACACGGACGGAATGAAACGATAATTGCCGGCCGAGAACTCACGAATCATGGCGGACTCCTATTCCAGTTGCATGCGAATGCCCTTGGCGCCGTTGAGCAGGCGCCTCAGGTGAAAGCCGGCCAGGGGATCGTCGGCGTGCATGCCGACCAGCGCTGCGAATGCGGGCATGGCGGCGACGTCGCCGGCCTCCATCTTGGCAAAAGCATCGGAATATAGCGCGGTTTCCGGCGCTTCGAATTTGGCCTCCGACAGCGGTTCGAACGCGCGCAGCGGCTCGCTGCGTCCGCGCAGCATCAGCTCGCCTATTGGGCGGCCTTGAAAGTTATCGGCCGACGTGGCGACGCTGATGCTGACACACATGCGCGTTCCCAGATGCTTGTTGGCAGCCTCCAGCCGCGCCGCAATATTGATGGTGTCGCCGTAGGCGGTGTAGTCGAAGAAGCGATTGCCGCCGAAATTGCCAACCAGCGCCGGGCCTGCATGCACGCCGATCCGGGTGGTCCCGAAATTCACGCCTCTGCCCCTCCAACGCGCCGAGAACGCCTCCGCCCAGGCGTCGAGATCATGTGCGCAGGTGACTGCACGCGCCGCATAATCCGGCTGGTCCCCCGGCGCGTTGAAGAGCACCTGGATCGCATCGCCGATGATTTTCGTGACCGTCCCCTCATGCGCGAAGACGATTTCGGTCATGCCGCCGACATATTCATTGAGGAGCTCGCCGAGCATCTGGGGCGGTGCGCTCTCCACCAGCGAGGTGAAGCCGGTGATATCTGTGAAGATGGTCGCGACGTCGCGCCACTGCACCTCCATGCCGTCGCCGGCGACATCCGCCGCCAGGCGCCTTGCGATCTCCGGCGAGAAGAAGCGCGACAGCGAGGCATGGGCGCGCTCGGCTTCCATCTGGCGCCGCCGCACCTCGCGCAGCATCTCGACGTGGCGAATGGTTTTATCGATCGTGGCTTCCAGATCGGCGAAATCGATCGGCTTGGTCAGGAAGTCGAATGCGCCGCGGTTCATGGCGGTACGGATGTTGCTCATGTCACCATAGGCGGAGACGATGATGGTCGACTTCTTGTCCTCGGCCTCCTGAAGCTTCGCGAGCAGCGACAGCCCGTCCATCCGCGGCATGTTGATGTCGGAGACCACCATGTCGACATGCGGATTCTGCTCGAGCGATTGCAGCGCCTCGAGACCGTCGCGCGCGAACATGATGTCGACGAGCCCGTCCCGGATCTGCCTGCGGAATTTTTGCAGAATCAGCACCTCGAGATCCGGTTCATCATCGACGAAGAGGATGGTCGCAGTCATGCGGCTTGCTCGAGCCTCGTGTCGATCTCCTGCCGCAACAGCGCAAAGTCGATCGGCTTGGTGAGGAGCCCGACGGCGCCCCGCTCGATCGCCTTGCGGCGCGTTTCGGCATCGCCATAGGCCGTGATCATGATGACGGGAACATCCGGATGCGCGGCACGCACCTTCGGCAGCATGTCGAGCCCGCTCATGCCGGGCATGTTGATGTCCGAGAGAATCAAAATCAGCGAGGGATCGCGAACTTCGGCCGCGCGCCTCAGCGCATCTGGCGCAGAGGACGCAAATTCCATCTGGAAGCGTCCCGCGCGCAGCTCCCGCCGGAACTGCTGCCGGAACAGCGCCTCGACGTCGGGCTCGTCATCGACGACCAGGATATAAACGTTCAAGTCCCGTCTCCAGTAGTTCCGCTTGCCGCCATCATGCGCGGCAGCGTGATGATGAATTCGGTGAATACACCGGGCTCGGTGTTCACGTCGATCGTGCCGCCGTGCTGTTTCACGACGATGTCATGACTCATGGAAAGGCCGAGCCCGGTGCCCTCGCCAGCCGGCTTGGTGGTGAAGAAGGGATTGAACATCTTCTCCTTCACCTCGGGCGGGATCCCGGTGCCGTTATCGCGGATCCGGATCTCGACTCTCTCGCCGAGGTTCTTCGTTGCCGCGCGCAAGATCGGCTCGAAGGCGTCAGCGGCGCTCTCCTTGCGCTTAGCGGTTGCGTAGAAGCCGTTGGAGATCAGGTTGAGAAAGACGCGCGTGATCTCCTGCGGATAGATATCGACCATACCGGCGGCGGGATCGAGTTCGCGCTGGAGCGTGACGTTGAAGGCCGGTCTTTCGGCGCGCGCGCCGTGGTAGGCCAAATTGAGGCTCTCCTCCACGACTGCATTGATATCGACGGCGCGATGCTCGCCGGAGCCCTCGCGCGAATGCAGCAGCATGTTCCTGACGATGGAATCGGCGCGTTTGCCGTGCTGCACCACTTTCTCGAGATTGCTCCTGAGCATGCCGGTCAGCTCGTCGACCTCCTCCTTCGTCTTGCCGTCGAGCGCGGCCGACTGCAGGGCCTCCTTGAGCTCGTCGATCAGCTCGGTCGAAACCGCGGAGAAGTTGTTGATGAAGTTGAGCGGATTCTTGATCTCGTGGGCGATGCCCGCCGTGAGCTGGCCGAGGGACGCGAGCTTCTCGGTCTGGATCAGGCGATCCTGGGCGGCGCGCAAGTCGTCGAGCGACTGCGACAACTCTCTGGTTCGTTCCTGGACCTCCTCGAACAATCGGACATTCTCGATCGCGATAAGGGCCTGGTCTGCAAAGGTCGTGGCGAGTTCGATCTGCTTCGCGCTAAACGGCCGCACATCGTGTCGCGTCAAAACGAACACGCCGATCGGTGTCCCCTCTCGAAGCAAGGGCACACCCAGCATCGTACGTACGTGGGCGCGCCTTCGGGCGGACGAGGGCGCGTATTCCGGGTCGGCCTGCACATCCGGGACATGGACCGTCTTGCCATCGAGCAGGGTGCGGCCGACCACACTTCCCCGTTCAGGTACAGACGCGAAAGTCCGGAGCTTGTTTTCCTGCTCGGCGTCGAGCCCGCAGCTTGCCGCCAAATAGAAAACGCCATCGTTGGGCCGGAAAATCGTTCCCTCCTCCGCGTCACACAGGCGAGCTGCCGAGCCAACAAGCGTGTTCAGCACGACTTGCAGGTCGAACGCCGAACGGCTGATGACTTTCAGCACGTCGGCGGTCGCAGTCTGCTGCTGCAGGGATTCGCTCAATTCCGCGGTGCGTCGTTCGACCTTGTTTTCGAGGTCGGCGTAGGATTCCTGCAAGCGTGCGCCCATCTCGTTGAACTGGTCGGCGAGACCTTCGAGCTCGTCGCCGGTTTTGATCGAGATGCGCTGGGAGAAATCGCCGGCGCCGATCCGCTCGGCGCCGCTGCGCAGCGCTTGGATCGGACCGACCATGCGGCGCGCGAGAAAGATCCCTGCAAGCACCGCGAAAATCGAAGCCGCCGACAGCACGATCGCAAGGCGCTGCAACGAGGCGTAGAGCGAAGCGTAGGCCTCCTCGACAGGCAATTCCACGAACATTGTCCAGCCGAGCGGCGCGATCGGGGCGGAGGCCGTCAGAACCTTCTGCCCCTGGATGTTCGTCGCCTCCTGCAATGCGTCCGGCATGACGCCGCCCCCGGCCTGCGCAGCGCGCACCTGCGCGAGACCAGACATGTCGGTGTTGCGCAGCACGAAACTGATGTCGGGATGCGCGATCAGGCGCCCTTCCGGTCCGACGACGTAGGCAACTCCGCGCTCACCGACCTTGATCTGGGACACAACGTCCCAGATCAGCTTGAGATTGACCTCGGCGATGCTGACGCCGGCATCCTTGCGCGCACCAGCCAGCGCCAGCGTCATGTAGGGCTCGGACTCCCTGCGGAAATAGATGGGTCCGTAATAAACCTTGTGTGCGACTGCCTCGGCAAACTTTGCGTCGCTCGACAGGTCGATGCCGCTGTCGATCGCATCCATCGCCAGCCGCGAGACCCGCAACCGCTCCTTGCCAGTCGAATCCACCTGGGCAAGCTCGGTGATCCCAGGCACCTGACGCAGCAGCCGCAGCGCGTCGAACCGGTGCTGCTCGATCGAGCCCCCAGACCAGGGCAGTTGCGTGGTCCAGCCGAGCTGGCCCTCGATCTCCTTGACGAACTGGCCGATCTTGGCCGCGGCCGCCTCGGCCTGCTCATGCTGGACCCGGATCAGCGAGGCCTTGTGCTCGCGATAATAGAAGAAGACCTCGAACAGGCCGTTGGCGAGCAGCGCGACGGTGACCACGGCCACGAACAGCGCGACGTATTTGGTGAACAACCGGCTCCTGATCCCCTGCCCCGTCGCCGCGCCGGCAGTGACGCCAGCCGCTGCCGCGCTCGGCAGCGACCTGGCTTGCAGGGTGTCGGGATGGACGGAAAGGCTCATCCCTCGGAAACTACCAAGAAGAGCGGACCTTGTCTCTCGCAAGCACCCGGGAGCGGCCGCCCGATGGCCGGTGCGGCGCCTCGCCGGCGCACAAAAAACACAATAAAAGGGCGGCAACGGAAACCGCTGCCGCCCTCTGGTTCGCGCGCCTACAGCCTCAGGTCGGCCGCAAGGCCTTGTTGGAGCCCAGGTCGAGCTCGTTGACCTGCTTGTTCCGCTCCGAATCGGCGGCCGCGCGATGGTCGGTCGCCAACACCACGTAAACCGCCGGCAGCACGAACAGCGTGAACAGCGTGCCGATCGACATGCCGGCCACGACGACCAGACCGATCGAGAAGCGGCTGGCCGCGCCGGCGCCGGTGGCGGTCAGGAGCGGGATCAGACCCGTCACCATCGCGGCCGTGGTCATCAGGATCGGGCGCAGCCGAATGCGCGCCGACATCTCGATGGCCGAGCGGCGT
>NZ_JADPJR010000063.1:0-513 GCF_023073535.1 Bradyrhizobium sp. 179
AAGCTCGCATCCTTGATGTGACCCCTTGGTTGTCGGACTTCATCAGGGCCCGCGGAGATATGATCCGCGCTAAAGGCCGGACATACGATCGCAGACGTCTAAGTCGTTCGAAGTGCCAAATTGTGCTTGCCATCAGAGGCCGTCCACATACGACGACTGGGGACTTGAGCCTCTCACCGCCGAGGCGCGTCACGATCTGCTTGAGATTCTCGAAGAGCGCTACGGCCGCCGCTCCACCATCGTCACCAGCCAGTCGCCGGTCGATAAATGGCACGAGGTGATCGGCAATCCCACTTACGCCGATGCCGTTCTCGACCGTCTCGGGCGGATTAGCGATTAAGCCGCTGCGACCGGAGCTTTGGTAGACCCCACCGTTGACCATCAAAGCCCAAACGGTACGGGCCATCTTGTTGTCAAGAGCCACCGCGACAAGCATGGGCGGCTTACGAGCGAGCATGCGCTCCAGCCATCTCCCTTGCGATGCACCGCGTCGGCGAGCCAGCTTCACCACCG
>NZ_JADPJR010000076.1:0-55535 GCF_023073535.1 Bradyrhizobium sp. 179
CCGCATCCGACCCCCTCCATGCTCTGGGAGTCGTCTTCAGAATCTCTCTTGCTCTCCAATGCAATAGGCCAGAGAAATCCATATGCGATTCCCCTGCGCATTGCCTGGTGCGGTACTTCGGGCGTCGGCTCGGCCTGCACCATCTCCGGAACATCGGTGCGCGGGCGCGTGTCGAAGACGATCTTCTCCGGAAGGCTCCTTGCCGAGCTGATCCGGATGGTCGTCCTGTCGGGGTCGGCCGCGCCTGCGCGCTCGACTGGCGCCGGCAGGTACCGGTCCGCTGCGAAGAGCAGCGCCAGCAGCAGCCCGCTCAGGAACACGAAATAACGGATGATCGGCATGGACAGCCGCTTGCAAATGAAGGGAATCGATTTCGACGGGCCGGACGTGGCTGAAGGCGGGCCGCTTCCTTCAGCGGCCCGCCTTCGAGGACTACTCCACCTCTTGGACCACGGTGCGCGTCGACGGGTCCACCAGCATCACGCGCTCGCCGGAGTAGACGTAGCGATACTTCGTAAGAGAGGGCCCCCATTCGGCCGGCACGGACTCGAGCTCGAGCTCGCGCGGCACGGGCGAGCCGACCACGATTTTCTCGCGGCTCTCTACCGGACGGATCTTGTGTTCCGTCACGTAGCTGCGGATCTTCGTGCGGTATTCCGGCTCGATCTGCACGGCCGCGGCGTGGCTCGTCCCGGTGGTTGTGACCACCGTGGACTGGGCCATCGCGCCCGTCGAGATCAGCGCGGCGGCCGCGCACGTCAGCATCAGCTTCTTCATGCATATCTCCTCGCCGCAGCATGCAGCCTGCATGAACCCGCGAATGGTGGCAAAGTTCCGAACGCGCGGCAGCACGATTGCCGCTTTTGCCCGCGCGAGCACAGGATGATACGGAGAGGCTACGGGGCAGGCCTCACCTCGTCGCCATCGGCGCGGCACTCGACGTAGCGGCGCACCTCATGGGTGTGGTTGTGGCGACGACCCTCGCATACGGGACAGCACGTCGCGCGCGTCGGAGCCCTAATCCACGCGCAGCTTACGAAAAGGCGCAAAAAAAGCCGTGCGAACCGAGGTGACGGCATTCCACAACTTGGCGAACCACGGAAGAATCAAAAGCTTCGGCTTGACGATCACAAAGAGCCTTTCGACGACACACAGGCTAAGGAGATAGCAGGCGACGATCATCGCGGTCCCGGTGATCCAATGGCCTTTGCCGGCAACCGCCAACGCAACAAGCTTCAACGGTTCGACCGTCGCCGTGGGTACTGCCAACAGAAGGAGCGACGGATAGGGCCGAGGTTTTTGATCGTTCGCTTCAGGCCCATCACGGGTGCTCCTACCCACTAACTTCCCGTTATGCGCGATGTTCCGACTTTGGAACGTCTGCCACATTTACCCGCACCGCGCCTGGCTTCAAATATGACCGCGCCAGCACCGATTTGAGTGCCCGGGAAGACGTAGCGCGATCGGCGCGAGCGTCCGTTGGACGCACGCGCTCAATCGAGGTGAAGATCACGGCCAGTCGGCTTCAGCAAACTTCAATCCGGGCCGCGCCAATTCAGCCTGCAATCGCTCTGCTTGCTCTATTGGCATCAACCTGATGCCGACTATGTCGGGAGCGATTGCTCGAGAAAGAAGCGAAGCATCTCCCTGCTTGCATCCGGGCCGCTTGGATCCGTGTAGGATCCCGCCGGACTTCCTCCCGACCAAGCGTGGCCTGCGCCGTGAACATTCCAGTGTTCGGAGACGGCGCGCCCGCTCACGTCGGCCAGAATGGTGCGGGTATACGCGTGCCCGTGTGGCACTTTTCCACCGATGACCTTCGCATTGAAATCCGACGCATTACCCGATTGTTCGACGATACGGTCGCCGTTGTTCGGATGCACCGTTGTGTCTCGGTCGCCATGGAAAACGATGGTCGGCACCTGCGGTCCGTGATGGGAAATGATAGAACGGGCTCCCTGCCGCATGGCGACAAGAGCGGAGGGAAGATCACTGGCGGCTCCGCAAACCAAGCCCGAATGGATGCCAACGGCGGCGTAGAGGTCGGGGTGCGTCGCAGCCATGATGGCAGCCGCCGCGCCGCCGGCGGACAGCCCCGCTACGTACACGCGCTTCGGGTCGATCCGATGATCCTGCATGACCTGGCGGGTGATGCCCGCGATAAGCGAAGGCTCGCCGCCATCCCGTTCCTGGTCACCAGTACGAAACCAATTCCAGCATTTCGACTGATTGGCTGCGCTCGGCTGCTCGGGATAGACCACGAAACAATTCCGGTGTTCAGCCAGAAAATTCATGCGTGTACCGGCCGCGAAATCGTCAGCCGACTGGGTGCAGCCGTGAAGCATGACGACGAGGGGAAGGGGCTCTCCTCGAGAGCGGCTCGGGATGAACAGCTTGTAGGCTCGAACTCCGGCCGCGCTACGGAATGTGCCGGCAATGAATTGCGTCCCGTCGGGCGCGACATCCGACATGGACGGAGGAGCGCGCAATATCGGGCCTCGCAGACCGAGGCCAGCGAACTCTTGCATGTTGTCCAAAGGCGCGGGCCGTCCGCGCCGCTGCGCGGAAGCGGCCCGCGTGGCTGGGCGCCTTTCCTTCTCCCCGACCAGGTCGGCCTTCACCTCGATGGTCGGCGGCTCCAGCCGCGCTGGCGCCGGAGGGCCCGCGCGATCAAACGGTTCTGCGGCAGTTTCACCCCGGAGCATGCGCTGCAGAAGCGCAGTGGCCTCGACCAACTTGCCCGCACGCGTGAGACGAGTGGCCTCATGGATCGTATTTCGATTCAGCATCTGCTTTACCTCGTTCTGTCGGCAAGAGCGGCCTTGACCGCGGGAGTGGCATGGAGGGCTCCGAGCACCCAGACCGACGCGATGGTGGCGCGTGCCAGGTCGGGCGTGACGTCCTGGGCGATGGTTGCCAAGCCGAGAACGTTGATGTGCAGCATCTCGCCGGCGCGCTGAGCCGCTTCGAGATCCTGGCGGGTGAAGTTGCGTAGCCCGAGGTCCAAGCTGTGTCTGGCCGTCGACTGCTTGAGAACATCTGCATGCCGCTCGAGCTGATTGCGGATGGCCGTGCGAATGAAATCAGTGCGGTTCGAATAGAACCCTTCCTGCACCATCAGATCGACATGGCCGAGGTCCACGTAGCCAAGGTTGATCGTGATTTTCTCGGTGTCTGGGGCTTTGGGACGCAGGTCGCGAACATTGTCATACATCGAAACTATCCATTGCCCATCCCTGTGGATGGCGCCTAGAAGCTAATTGGATGGCTGGCGAGGTTTTTACAAGAGGAAGTTTTGCCATCCGACGAGACACTGGAGCCGACGATCAGCCACCACCGAGGGGTCGAAGGATCGGAAACTCGGAGCGGTTCAAGCCGATGAGGCTCCGGTATCGAGTAGCTGCGACACCGCGGCAGCCAACTGGGGCGGGGCAAAGGCCCTGCCGTCGACGCCCTGCAATTTCAGTCAGGGCGCGCCGGCGCTCGTCATGTAGACCACGGGAAAGCCAGGCGAGATTTCCCTGATCTGCTGCGCCAGCTCCCACCCAAGCCGGCCCATGCCGCGCTTTCTGGAGCCAACATCAGGTCCGTATCTATTCCCCTTGCGGTGCTGAGTCAGGGCAGCGGCAGACCAGGACGATCTGGCCAGTTAGACGTTCCATTTGTCCCCGGTCTCCCTCCAGCATTGGTCGAGTGGGGTAGCGCTTGCTTCTGGTTCTCCCGCGCTCGTCGCGATTTTCTCAGGTCGACTTTCGCAAGAAATCGCCGATTTTCTCCGCAATCCTGATCGTGGGAATATTAGTATTGGCCGCGGGCAGGCGCGGCATAATGGACGCATCCGCCACGTACAAGTTCGCGCTGCCAATCACTCGCCCGTCAGGATTGACCACCACCGTGCGGTCGGCGGGATCGTCCATGCGGTCCGACCGGATGCCAAACGCCCAACACGCTCTGCCGCACGAAGGCTTCGAAGGCGCGGTCGTCCGCGAGCGTCGCCTGGAAGGCGGTGCCGTTGAGCAGCACCAGCCGGATCAGGAGCTGCCGGAGGCCGGCGGGCACGTCGAGCATCGGCCCGAGGATCGAGGCGACGATGCGGTTCGCGGTGCCATGCTTGCTTAGGCGCTTGATGAGCGGGGAATAGGAGGCGGGAAAGAAATCGCCGGCCCAGGGATTGAGCTGCGGATGCACCACGAGCCTTGCCAGCAGCCGGACGGCTGCCCCACACGGCCTACCGAGAAGAGACCCGACCGAAAACAGCGCGGGCACGAGAGCTCCGAAGCGGCCGCCAGCCCTGTCGTTGAAACAGCCGTTCGCAAGGTAGACCACGGAGAGCAAAACGGCCGTAGTGCGAAACCTAAACACGCAGCCGTCCAGCCTCTCGCGCGGTCGCGCGAGAGACCCGAGATGAATGTCGAACGCTTACCGAAATCTTGAAGAAGGTCATACGGCGCTGATCAGCCGCGTTCCGAGAAGCATCAGACGTAGCGGAGACAAAGGGCCGGGCGATCGCCGCCGGGCCGAGTAGAGGGAGGAAACGAGCGATAGGAAATCTCTCGCAAACGCCAAATGCGAAATTCGATCGAAGCAACCCAACGAACGACGTCCAGCAGCAGAACTATCGTACACATCAAAAGCATTTTCTGCGAAGTTGATGGCTTTGAGCGCCTTTTCCGGCATTTGCCGCGTCGTTAGATTTCGACAGCACCGCAAGGAATGCGTGCGTGACTTAGCAGGCCGATACCAGGCCCTTACCACACATCCATCTATCACTTGAAACGGTGCGCTGGAGAAATCGCGCCTATTTCCCGAGGGGCCGACCTCGACCGTCTCTACCTAACGCGCAGAGCACCTTTCTTCTGAAACTCGACAGATCGAACAGGAGCCTTGGCACTCTTTTGAGCGCAATCGCCCTGCCCTCGGTTGCGAGATGCAGAACTCGTATCAATCTGGCAAGACCGAGTTCTACGAATGCGTCTCGATGGTGCCGGTGAGGAGAAACTGCAGTTGCCGGCCGACCTCCGCTGGCGAAAGGCCGATGAGGTTCAGTCGATCCTGATCCGGGATGAAGCGGAGCACGGGCTTGCGATCACCCCAGTCGCGGTTCGCCTGGCGCACATCGGGAACGCCACGCATGATACCGAGCGCTTTTTCGGAGATGGCGTACAATTGCGCCGGATCAGGCCCCATGACCCGAAACTCGACCGGGAACGGGGTATAGGGTCCGAACACGAGCTGCGTGACGCGTACATTGGCCTCAGGTGCGAGCCCCTGTGACACCGCCTGTCCAAGCCGGTGCTTCAGATCTTCGCGCGCCTCCGTATGCGGCGTCAGCACGACGACCTTGGCGAAGGCCGGATCAGGCAGTTCCGGCGCCATCGCGAAGGCGAAGCGGGGCGCGCCCTGACCGACATAGCTCGTGACGATCTTGGCCTCGGGCTGATCGTGCAACCAGCGCTCGAGCTTCTCGACTGTGGCGGTCGTCGTCTCGTGCTGGTACCTTCCGGCAGCCGAACCTCCACCAGCACAGGCGAGTGCCGTTGGCGCGACAACGAGGGGCGCGGCGATCCTTCGGCCGAACGACACCGTGTCGAGATCGCGCCTGTCTTGCCCTGTCAGCACCGCGGGCACCAAGGTAATGGCGTCAAGCGAGGCACGCAGGCGGGTCAATGCCGTTTCGTCCTCCGAGCCGCGATCAATATAATCGAACAACCCGCGCGGGAGGAACCGTCGCGCGCGGCGGCGATAGTCGCTGGCATTGAGGAGCATCGGCATCGGCGTTTCAGGCGGCGTAGCGTTTGAACTTGGACTTCGAGATCGACTGTGAACACTGCTGAACGAGCTCGGCCTCGACACGCTCAGTGGTCCACCGCGTCGTGGGCACGGAGATGTTGACCGCGGCGATCGCCCGCCCGTGCTCGTCGATGATCGCCGCCGCGACGGAAATATCGCCCATGACGCTTTGGTTGATCTGGATCGAATAGGCGCGCTTGGCGGCGAGGTGCACCTGCTCCATGAGCTTACCGGGATGTAATCGTGTAAGGCGTGAGTGGCTCGAGCCGCGTACGCTTCAAGAGGTCCTGTTGCTCTGCCTCAGGAAGGGCCGCCAGGATGGCTATGCCGGAAGCCGTGAAGTAGGCCGGCGGATATGAGTTGTTATGGAAGAAGTCGGCCAGTGGCCGATGTGCACTTGCCAGGAAAGAAACTCATGCACTGCACAAATTGCGCAGTTGAATGACAGCGCCCCCCGCTCATGGCACTCAGTTACTGGTAGTGGACGCCGACCTATGACCTGTGGATCGCTTCGTGAGCGTCAGGTGCGACGTAAACGATGCAAGGTTATCTCCGGCGGGCAATTGAGGCGCACGGGAACGACGCTCGAGCCTGCACCAACGGAAGTATAGCCGGTCATATCGCCGTACTGCCAAGGCCCCGCCCCCATCCGTCTTGGCAGCACCGCCTCGAGCTTGATTGGAATGGATCCGGGAAGACAAATCTGACCGCCGTGAGTGTGTCCACTCAGCATGAGATCAAAATTTGCATGGGCAGCCTGGCGATAAACCTCCGGCGTGTGAGACAACAAGATCGAGAATTGACCGCGGGGTATCGAGAGAGCGGCTTTTTCAATGTTATCCACTCTGTAGAAGTGTGCATCGTCGATTCCCGCGAGATAGATCCGTTGGTGCTTCCGGACGATTGTTTCGCATTCGTTGAGCAGCACGCGAATGCCCATGGCTTCGAGCCCAGGAACCATCTGAATCGTATCGTGGTTGCCGAGCACGGCGTAGATTGGCTGTTTCAGATGACTTCCCAATCGCGCGACCCCATCCAGCGCGGGCTGGAAGGGCCCAAAAGTCCGACCCCGATAATCGCCAGTCAGGACACAGACATCGTACTGCATGCTGCCAACCAGCTCGATGACTCTGTTCATGGCAACTTCATTCATATCCACGTGGAGGTCGCTAATGTGGAGAATGGTGAAGCCCTCAAAGAGCGACGGTAATTTCTCGAACCTCAAGTCATTCCGCCTGACAAGAATCCGTTCTGCATTCTGGCATGCACGCCAATAAAGCCCCGTTGCCCGCAGAACATTTCGAATGATCCACTCGGCCCAGGATGAGTTTTCAAGATGGAAGAACGTGAGGCCCTGGCCAAAGACCTGAGCTTCATGATCTCGCTCAATCCCCAATCGCTGCCGCGCGTGGAGCGGCCCGAGACGGATCTCGAGCTTGCGCAGAATGTCTTCGTCCACCAGCTAGCCCCCTTGATCGGCCTTCAGGTAGATATACCGTATTCCCATGAGACCAGAACAGCCCGACCCGGGCGGATGCAACAATAAGCTAAGCTGAAGAAATGCAACTTGTGCCTATTTGTCAATTGCTGGTTTTAGTGACGTTGGCGAACGGCACACCGATCGTTGCGAAGAAGATTTTTGGCTCACATTTTTCCTTTCCGCTGGATGCCGGCACCATATTTTTTGATGGGCGGCCGTTGTTTGGACCATCGAAGACCATCCGCGGTATCTTGATTTCATTCCTCCTCACGACAGCAAGCGCCCCACTTATCGGGCGGGATCTGACGATTGGTGCAATCGTAGCGGTTGCGGCTATGGCGGGCGATTTGTTCTCCAGTTTCGCGAAGCGCCGCCTAAACTCTCCGCCTAGAAGCCAGGCACTCGGGCTCGATCAGATTCCCGAATCCTTATTTCCGATGCTGGCATGCCGCGGCGCACTTTCATTGACGATCGCAGACGTGGCGCTTGGCGTCGGGATTTTTTTTATTGGCGCGGTAATTCTGTCTCGTTTTCTATTTCGGGTCCATCTGCGCGACGAACCATATTAGCCCGCCGTTGCCCGAACGAAGGCAGTGCAGGGTGATTTCTGGTGGACAGTTGAGGCGAACAGGAAAGACGCTCGATCCAGCACCGACTGAGCGGAGAACATCGAGCGACGACGGGACCGGGACACAAAGGCACGAGAGCTCCAGGCCACGCGCTGCTAAGCAAGCATCGGCTCGTGCGTCCCACATAGAGAGCGCGATCAGCCGAGCCTCGCCGCACCTCAGCAGCATCCCGCGACGATCCCTGCATCGCAGTCTTTCGCGCCGTGGCTTCGCCAACCCGAGTCGCTCAGCAGCCTCAGCGCGAGTTTGAACGAGCCTTGCTCATCTTCAGAGTGAGCAAGTCCCGCTGCGATCAGCTGGCCGAGCGGCTCCGGCGCAAGACGTGGCGCGCGGCTCCGGCTCGCCGCGCCGGACGGACCGATGGGCGGCTGATAGCAACGTCAACCCGCGCCACCCAGCCACCGGGAGGGAGCTATGAAGTGCCTCGAGCGTCACGGTCTGTATGCGCCCGGCGATTTGCCGATAGTGGCGGATTTCTCTCTACTTCCGCGCACTGCTGTGCTTGTTCCTGGAAGGTTCACCGGGCTAGAGCGCTTCCATTCTGCGGCCCTGTCGGCAAGTTTGTCATACTCAGCCGCGATGCGGAGCCGAGCGTGCGCGCCAGGTTCCGACCAGTTCATGCAGCAAACTAGGGCGTGTACTCATAAGCCCTTGCCCATATCCCGCGGATAACGAACTCCGCTCGGAGCTGCAGCAAAGTTCTCGTGAGCAAAAGCCCGATAGGTACAGCTGCTTCAGAACCCATTGCCCATTAGGCAGGTTGGAAGCTCAAAACATAGCACAAAGCGCCTGAAGTAGAGAATCGAATTGTCCGCCGGGCAGCCTAGAGTTGCGCAGTAGTGAAGGTGAGGCAGGCGATGAACGGTATCCGGACAAGTTTCTTGGACGCCATCGGCAGTACGCCGTTGATCCAGACTGCGGTGCCGTCAGAGGCCACAGGTTGCGAGATCTACGGCAAGGCCGAATTTCTTAATCCTGGTGGCTCGATTAAGGATCGCGCGGCCCTAGCCATAATCAATGATGCTGAGCGGTACGGCAAGCTTAGGCCAGGCGGTATCATCGTCGAGCGAACAGCCGGCAAATGTAGGATTGGCATAGCGTTGGTGGCGAATGCCCGCGGTTATCGAAGCGTAATTGTGATGCCTGAAACGCAAAGTCAGGAGAAAAAAGATATGTTGCGGTTATGCGGTGCCTTTCTGGGCTAACCAGTTCGACAATATTGCCAACCGGGATGGCTGCTATCGCACTATTGGTCCGGAGATTTGGGAGCAGACGGCTGGAAGGATCGAAGGCCTTCCTTGCGCCGTTGGGAGCGGCGGCACCTTGGGTGGAATCGCGCGAGCCCTTAAGAGCGAAATCCGAGCATTAAAATTGCACTCAGGGATCCCATGGGGGCCGCTCTCTTTAACTGGTTTACCAAAGGGAGCTGACGACCGAAGGAGACTCAATCACAAGGCATCGGGTAATACGCGTTACCAAAAATCTGGAGGGCATGCCAATTGATACGGCGTATCAGAGACAATGACGAGGCCTTCGCTGTTGCCAGCATCCAGGCGGCGGGATTGAGGCGAACGCACGCTCGAATTCGTCCGCCGAATGGACAAGGAAGACAGTTAGTCCGGATGCTACTCGCTGATCCCTATCGATGCGATCCTGTAGACCGGCTGTGACGTTCTCAACGAGACGTGGGGCTTGATCGTGCGCTGTTCGCCATCGAGCAAGGCAGCTTCGACTGATCAATCGATGCATAAGAGAAATGGTAGCTGTTGCGTGCTCAGCCCCCTGCTGTACGACAACTCCAGCCGGCTGCTAACCAACATGGCTGGACCGATACGGCGGGGGACGCCCCCGCCTTGCAAGCCGGTGATTACTCACGCCTGAATCTTTTGCGGGAAAATTCTCCGAGGCGAACTTGGCTTTACTCCGTGTTGATCTATGCGTTACGCGAAGTGGAAGTCGTGGCTGTTCAACGCATCGAGCTTGGTGTTCTTCAGCGTCAGCGTGTCGCTCCCGGTCGCGATGACGACGTCGTGGCCGGACTGGGCGGCGTGGGAAAGAACGCTCGCAAAAGTATCGAACACGCCTTTGCTGAACTGAACCGCGTCGTGAGCAGGTCCTGCGGCAGCGAAGTCCTTGATGACGTCATGGCCGAAGTTCGACGCAAACTCGAACGTATCCGCTCCCCTCTTGCCGACCAGGATGTCATTGCCTGTGGTGCCGGTCAGCGTGTCGTTGCGGCCCGAGCCGATGATCGCCTCGCCCGAACCGGTTCCGACCACATGGCCGGTGGTGTCGACCTGCTCCGCGGTAAAGGCGTGGGTCTTGTCCGACAGGTCGGAGGTGTGGAAGCTCCACTTGCCGTCTGCATCCGTCGTGGCAGAACCGACCGAGATCGTGCCGTCAAGCAGTTTGATCGGGCTGTTGGGATCGGCAGTGCCCTTGATCGTTGCCGTGTGATCCCAATGCTGACGCACATTGGTGACTTCCACGGTTGAGGTGTCGCTACCGGTGTGCGAGCCAATCGGCGGGTCGATCGGCTGCGACAAGGCGCTGGTGTTACCGGCTGCGTCGGTAGCCGTCGCGGTGAAGGTGTGTGACCCATGCTTGAGATTCGGGGTCGTCACGCTCCAGTCGCCGTCACTTGCGACGGTCGCGGTGCCAAGCAGGGTCGTGCCCTCATAGAGCTTGATCAAGCTCCCCGCTTCCGCCGTACCGGATACGGTTGCGCGGTTATGTGTGGTCGGATCGCTCAACAGAACCGGAGCATCGGGGGCAGCGCTATCTACCGTGACATCCAGCGCAGTCGATGCCTTGCTGGTGACACCAGAGACCGTGTCGCTCGCGGTGAAGCTGTGCTTGCCGTCCGGCAGCGCGGCCGTCGTGTAGTGCCACGCTCCGCTCGCATCCGCCGTGACGCCGCCGAGCTGGGTCGTGCCGTCGAGCACTTTGACTGTGCTGTTGGCAGCTGCAGTCCCCGCCAGGGTCACCGTTTTGTCGCTCGTGATGTGATCACCGGCGGTGCCGGTATCGCTGGAGAACGAGGCGATCTTCGGCGCGGCGGGTGGCGTCGGGGCGGATGAGCCCGTACCCGAGGTCCCTGTACCGGATGTGCCCGTGCCGGACGTACCCGTGCCGGACGAGCCCGAAGATGAGATGACGGAATCGAAAGCCGCTGACGGGGCGCTTACGTTGCCTGCGACGTCAGTCGCGGTCGCCGTGAGAACGTGCGTACCTGCCGCCAGAGCGGCGGTTGTCACCGCCCACGCCCCGCTTGTGTTGGTCGTTGCGGTACCGACCTGCGTGGTGCCGTCATATACCCTTATCGTGCTGTTCGCCTCGGCTTGCCCGGATGCCACCACCTGATTGTTGCTGCCAACAGTATCGCTGGCGATCGTCGGCGTCGCCGGCGCCTTGGTATCGACAGTGACCGCCAGTGCAGCCGACGCCACGCTGGTCTGGCCGGACGAGTTGGTCGCGGTCGCCGTCAGCGTGTGCTTCGCGTCACTCAGGACTTGTGTGATGTAGTCCCAACCGCCTGCAGCATCGGCAGTCGTCGTACCGATCTGGGTCGAGCCGTCGTAGATCTTGATCGTGCTGTTTGCGGCCGCGGTGCCTTTGAGGTCGGGGGTGTTGTCCTTCGTGATGCCATCGCCAACCACGCCGGTGTCGGACGAGAAGGAAGCGATCACGGGAGCGGCAACCGAGCTAGAGCCAGTCGAGGACGTTCCGCTCGACGAGGTGCCGCTCGATGACGTCCCGGAGGACGAGGTCACGTTAGTGCCCAGGACAGTCTCGCCGCTGCCTGCCTTTTGATAGAGCTGGACATCGTCGATCTGCATCGTCATTGAGGAGGGAGTCGAGCTGTCGAGAGTCGTATGCCATCCGGCCGCGTTGGAATTCGCGACCGAATTGCTCAGGAGCAATTCCATCGGCTCGTTCGGGATCGGTGCCTGCGCGCTGGTCACCTGCGCCATCTGCTTGCCGTCCAGGTACCAGGTCATCGACTGGCCTGGCACCCAGTTGATGCCGTAGGTGTGGAATCCGGCTGTCAGGTCGATGCCGGTGTCGATGACCCCGCCGACCGCCCCCGAAGGCGTGTGAAGATGCCAGGAGAACGCCTGGTTAGCCGGCTCCGAACCGGTATATCCACCTTCCTGCATGTCGATTTCGAAGTTGTCGCCGCTGCTCGAGCCTTTGCCGGGCAGCAGCCAGAGCCCCGGCCACGAGCCGTCGCCGCTTGGCGCTTTCATGCTGATCTGAAGATAGCCGCCGTTGAATTCGAAATTGCCATAGCTGCTCACGGCGCCCGACGTAACGGGGAATGTATATGGCGACCCGCCGCTCACGCCGTTGACTGCCTGTTTGTTCGCCGTGAGATCCAATACCCCGTTGCTCACCGACACCTGGCTCGGCATGAAATATTCGGCGTCAAACTGGTTGCCCATTCCACTTCCGCCTGATCCATTGCTGTTCCATGGCCAGCCGTTGGCGGCATTGCTCGTGATGTAGTTGTGCCAGTAGTTGTCGAGCGTCGTCCCGGAGAAGTTTTCCTCGAAGACGAGATCGCTTGAGGTAAAGCCGGTGGGTGCGGAAAGAGTCATTCCGTATTCCTCTTTGACGTTGATAACAGGGAATTCCACCGCGGCGCACGATGGCGCGCGACATACCGCATGCTCGCAGCGCTTGCACCGCGAACAAATTTCCAAGCAGCGGGATTTGATTGCCCCCCAACTGCTAGCCGGCGAGATAATTAGAAAGTGTGGCAAAAAAAATATCAAAGTATGGATTGTACGAATGTATGCCCGGGGGAATATCCCGGACTTTTCGTGCAATCGAGCCGCGTTTTTAACCTGCTGCGGTGGTGATGGCCGGGAAAGGTGCGTCAAAAGTCGAGAATCTTGCCGGCCGCATGATCCTCGCGCTCAAGCCGCCTCTTGAGAGAAAGGCGGATCGCTTCAGGACGTCAGCGCGCCTCGCCGCGGTCCTGAAATGGACCCGGGGAGTGGGACCGCTTGAACCGATTTGTTAGCTGGAAACTGACCGCTCCTGATCCTTTCTATCACGCAGCCAGAGATTCTGTCTGCTGCTGTTGCTGCGGGAATGTGGTCAACGCGTCAGCGTTGTCCACCATGTCCACAGCCTTGTCGGCGTGCATCCGCTCGCGCCAGACTGCCATCGGCGTACGATAGCCGAGGGCCCTGATGAAGGCGACGATCGTTGTAGAAGGCAATCCAGCTCGCGATCCCTGTCTTGGCCTCGCGGCCGTCGGCATAGCCCTTGAGATAGATGTCCATCATGCTTGAGACACCGCCACAGCCGCTCGATGAAGACGTTGTCCATCCAACGACCGCGGCCATCCATGGAGATCTTGATCCCTGCCCCCGCCAACGCGCCGGTGAAGGCCGCACTCGTGAACTGCCGCCCTGGTCGGTTTGAAAATCTCCGGCGCGCCGTACTTCGCCAGCGCCTCTTCCAGAGCCGCCACGCAGAACGAGACGTCCATCGTGTGACAACCGCCACGCCAGAACCGCACGGCTGGCCCCAGTCGATGATCGCGACGAGATAGAGAAAAGCCGCGGCGATGGGCAAATACGTGATGTTGGCCGCCCATACCTGGTTCGGCCGGTTGATCGTCATGTTGCGCAGCAGATGGGATAGATCTTGGGGCCAGGCGCCGGCTTTGCCGGGTTCGGCTTCGGTCCCGGCGCCGCGATGCCCATCTTGCGCATCAATCGCTGCACGCGCTTGCGATTGACCTGAAGCCCCTCAGCCTTCAGCATCGCGGTCATTCGCCGGGGAACGGCTAGGCGTGCATCAAGGCAAGGTCGTTGTCGTTGGCCGGCCATGGCGGCCACTTTCGCCTGCTCCCGCACGGCTTCCAGCGCGATCCTTGCCTTCAACGCCGCGTCGATTTTGCGTCTCATCTTCGTCGTCATCATGCGCTCCGTCTATCAAACGGAGCAGCCCTTTCCAACTAAGCTCATGGTCCCAAAATCGCGGTCCATTTCAGGAGCCGGTGGAGCCAAGGCCGGCGACCAAGGGGAGCGTGGGCCAGCAAAGCACGTACCGGGCGCAGAGCCGGATTCGCGTGACCCAGGCGCTGGACCGCGTACGGCAAGCTGCAAAGCTTGGGAACAAAGAGCGGTCCACTGCGCTTCACCACGGCCACTATGATCAAGCACTGCGAGAATAACCCCGCACCGGACTCTCCTGGCTCACCGGCCCGCCGACACGAGGATAGCCGTCTGGGTTTTTCATTTGCCAACGCCAATGATCCGCACACATCTGCGCCAGTGACCGCGCTGACGTCCAACCGAGCACATCGCGCGCAAGTGTCGGATCAGCGTAGCAGGTGGCGACATCGCCTGCCCGACGCGGACCAATTTCATAACGGACACGCCGGCCGCTGACCGTTTCAAAGGTCCGGATCACATCCAGGACGCTGCTGCCATATCCGGTGCCAAGATTAACCGTGAGCACCCCCGGCTGCGCCAGCTGCCTCAAGACGCTGAGATGACCTGATGCGAGATCGACGACATGAATGAAGTCGCGGACGCCGGTGCCGTCAGGTGTGTCGTAGTCGTCTCCCCAGATCAGCAGCCTCTCCCGCCGTCCAATCGCAACTTGCGCCACAAAGGGCACCAGATTGTCCGGAGTACCCAACGGGTCTTCTCCAATGAGACCACTGTCGTGAGCCCCGACTGGGTTGAAGTAGCGCAGAATTCCAATGCGCCAATCGTCGTCCGCCCGATAGAGGTCCCTAAGCATTTCTTCTATGAAGAATTTCGTTCGACCATACGGATTTGTCGGTCCGAGCGGATGTTTCTCGTCGAGCGGCAGGTACGTCGGCCGTCCGTAAACGGTCGCCGACGAACTGAAGACGAGGGTTTTTACCTTCGCCCTCTTCATGGCCGATACAAGTCGCATCGTTCCCATTACGTTGTTCTCGTAATAGGTCATCGGACGAAGGTTGGACTCGCCTACGGCTTTCAGCCCTGCAAGATGAATGACTGCCGCGACTCCGCAACGACGAAGTATTTCGTAAATGGTTTCCTCGTTGCGCATATCGACGTGTCGAAAGTCGAGCGATCGCCCGCTGATATATTGTGCCCGTTCGAGAGCGGCTCTGTTGCTGTTGGAAAGATTGTCGACTACGACAACTTCGAGCCCGGCGTTCAGCAACGCGACACAGACATGGGATCCGATGTAGCCGGCGCCTCCAGTCAACAAGATCATCTCGGACACCCTCCGTACTGGCCCAACCGGCTTCGCGCGCTGCCGGCATCGGCGTGGCTATGCTCCGCAGACTCCGAGACGCGGTAACAGCTGATATGGTAAGGCTTCGTCGGCTCCTCCAAGCCGTCATACGTAGGCGAGCGTGGTGAGTTCAACGCCGACCATCAGCAGCCGCAGTCCCGTGTTCCGCAATTCATTTCCAACTTCTTGCCCGTCGATAACCACCCCTCACGTGCCGCAGCGCAACAGTGCGGCAGGACCACCTCCTCCGGCTCCTTGCGCCGATTCACTCATGCTCTGTGGAACCCATTGCCGGAAAGAGCAGGCGCCTTCCCAAGGGAGCCCTCCAGCGGCGCCGCGCCGTTGTCGGCGCCCCAAGCTTCGCCCGCACGTCCAAGACAAAGACACTGCATAACGAGATGCCCGAACATCGCATGTATATCTTCCGAGAGCTGCATGTCATTCACATTAACCAAAACTACGTGCTGGGCGATCTGCCTAAGCACTCCGCCGCTATATCCACAAAGACCTAATGTAACTGCACCACGATCGTTAGCATATCGAACAGCACGCAGAACGTTTTCCGAATTCCCGCTTCCCGAAATCGCAATAACCAAGTCGCCATCATTCAGGATGTTCTTCAGCTGTTCGACGAATACATCCTCGAACGAGATATCGTTCGCGTACGCGAAAGCCAGGCCCACATTGTCGATCAGCGACCGACCACGAAAAGGACGCTTGGTAGAGAGATAGATGCTCTTATTCCAGTCCGTGATGAAATGTAGCGCTGTAAGTGAGCTGCCCCCATTTCCAAGCGTGATTATCTGCTTGCCATCCTCCTGCGCTTGCGCGATCAAGGCTACTGCACTATCGAAACTCTGGTGGTCCAGTGAAGCAAGAACGGCCTCGAGCTTTTTGAAATAGGCTTGAGCGCTACCGCAAAACTGATCGAATAAGTGCGCTTCGGCTGACCGGGCCCTATTGCTAATATGCTTCATTGAGTGAGCTCCAATGTCGGTTGATAATGAACGATGCGGCTCCCGGCGAAGTCGAACTTCACAGGAATGTGCTGCAGCTCCCCCAGGGCTCTCTTGATTGCGTCGTGGCGATCGGGAGGCGCGAAGAACATGAGAAAACCTCCCGCACCTGCTCCGAGCAGCTTGCCGCCCTTGGCGCCTGCTTGTAATGCTCTTCGATACCAACCATCGATCGCGTCGTTCGTGATTTCTTCAGCGAGGCTCTTTTTTAGGAGCCAGTTCTCGTGGAGGACTTCGCCGAATGCATCGAGGTTCCATCGATGCAGTTCGTCGCAAAGGTGATACGTGAGCTCGACCATCCGCCTGAGCGCTCTCCGCTTTTCCGACGCCCTGCCGATGGCCTCTGACTGTCGGACGAGAATGTCTGACGCGCTACGCGTAATGCCGGTGTAAAACATGAGAACCTGCTTCTCGATTGAAGCGATAAAATCACGTGGGCATATGAGCGGCGAGACCGAAACGCTCTCATCGGGGTGAAACTCGATAAGATTCAATCCCCCGAAAGCGGCGGCATACTGATCTTGCTTCCCAATCGGAGCGCCACAAAGTTCTATCTCAACTAGACAGCTATCTGCGCCGAGCTTTGCCTTCGAGACATACTGCCCGCGAAACGCATTTAGCGCGTGCAGAAGGCCAACGGTAAACGTGCTGGAGGATCCAAGTCCCGTTCCCTTCGATGGAATATCCGCAATAGTTGTTATCTCAACGCCTCCACAGATCCCAAGATATCCCATCGTCGCCCTTACTATCGGATGCTGGATCTGCTCAACGCTATCCACCTCTTCCGTTTTGGAATAAGCGACTCGAGTGCCATTATCGAACTTGCGGTTCACATTCACATAGACGTACTTGTCGATAGCGACGCTTAGGACGGCGCCGCCTTCCCGACGATAGAAGGCAGGGAGATCGCTACCACCCCCCACAAAGCTGACTCGAAGCGGCGTCTGACTAATAATCATTCAAACTGCCTCAATCGGCTCAATCTCCTGCAATCGGACGCGATGTTTTGCGCTCGCGCGCGATGCCAACACGATCGGTGTCTCGTCCTCTTGACGCGAACTGTAAATACTCGCAGCAGACTCCCGATCCATACCTCGCCGCAAGTATTCTCGCATTACGCGGGTCCTCCTCAGCTCCTCATCGACATCAACGAAGAATGTGTGCGAACGCCCTCCCAAGACCGCATCGGACAGCGAGAGAGCAATAGTCCCCTCCACGACCAGGACGGTTTCAGGAGAAATGGTTATCTGCTCCGATCTTGGATGCGATATGCGGCTTAGGTTTTCGTAAAAGGGCAGATCGTGCGTTTCGCGAGAACGCACTTCCGCCAGACGGCTTAGAACTCTCCTAATCTGGTCCACGTTGTAGCGCCCCAACACTGTTGGTTCGCGATCTGCGCCAGACCGTATCCAGCGATCAAGCGCAAGGACCTGCGTCTCAAGGCCACGTCCGCGAAGAACCTCCGCGATGGCGCTGGCAAGAAAACTCTTTCCGCTCCGGGAAAGGCCGCCTACGAAACAGACATCACCTGGCTTCACATGCGCGGTCAGATCAGATGCCGAGCGAAGCAAGAGCGGATGAACGGCGAGAATGAACTTAGCAGCTTTAGACAAGTTTGAAACGGTATAGTCAGGCATGACATGATACGTGCCATCCAGCCCGCCCGCGCCCGTCTCGACTAGGATCGATCTGATGCCAGACCGTTTTGCGAGAGCGGCATCTGTTGAGGAATCGCCGATAATCCAGGATTGACTCCGGTCGACATTGAAAGCCTCGATCGCCACATCAACCAGCCCAGTGGAAGGCTTGCGGCATCCGCAGCGGATCTTCAGTTCTTCCACCTCACCGACAAAGCCGCGATCTGGATGATGCGGGCAAAAATAGATCGCATCAACGAAAGCCCCGCATCGGCCAAGCTCGGTCTCCATCTTGTTATGGATTGTCTGCAGGTCTCGCACGGAGCAATTACCTCTCGCCACAACGGGCTGGTTCGTGACGACAATTGTCCGGTATTCGGCTCGGTTGAAACAAGCGATCGCGGCCGCAGCTCCGTCAATCAGTTCGAGGAGTTCGGGACGATCGACGTGTCCATGGTCCACATTGATGCACCCATCCCTGTCCAAAAATACGGCTTTCTGCGGTGTACTGAGTGAAGCTCGAGCTATGCGGCCCGATTCAAAGTCAGCACAAACCTTGTCAAGTCTCTCAGGGGTTCCAGCATCCTTTATATACTCAGGGCTGTTGTAGCTTGTTATCTTCATGCCGAGCCGAAGCATCTCAGGAAAGAGGTCCTTGCCGAAATCGAGCGGAGTTGCTGCGGCGCGCCACGGGGATAGGGCTTGCTTTCGAATGTAATAGAGAGCCGCGTTGACTCTGTTTGGGTAATAGCAACCGGGATCGTGTGGATATGGATGGAACGCGCTAACCATGCCGTCTTCTGAAGTTTCAATCAGATCGGAATCCTGCGGGTGGTCATTCGGATGGGTCAAAACTGTCGCCGCTGCTGCCTTGTGTTCTTCATGGAAGCGCTTGAAGCGGTCGAGATCGATGTCGAGCATCGTGTCGCCATAGATCGTAAGGAAGTCATCGTCGAGCAGATCCAAAACGGAAAGAACTGCTCCAGCTGTCCCGCGAGGCGCACCGTCATTTACGCAACGAACGTCGATCCCCCAGTTATCGCGTTGATTGCAAAACTCGACGATTTGCTCGGCTGCATGGCTCACCAGAATCAAAATTCTCTCGATGCCGTGCCGCTTAACGAGCCCGATCTGGTGCTCAAGGAGCGGCCTGCCACCTACGTCGACCAGTGACTTGGGCAAATCACCTGTCCGGCTCCTGAGCCGTGTCCCTCGACCACCTGCAAGTACAACCGCCTGCATCACAGGTGTCCTTCCTGTCGCACGATTTCCACGATGGCTTTGCGAACGGCATCAGCCGAACCAAGCTGGGGCCGCCAACCAAGCGCACGGATTTTTGCTATATCATAGGAAAATCGGGGAACATCCCCTGTCCAGCCGCGGTCGTCAACTCCGTATTCGATCCCGGCGCCCGGCGCGACGGCCTCGACAGTTGTTTCCGCTATAAAGCTAACGGTTACCCCTTTGTCCTCAGGGCCGATATTGTAGTACCCAAGCCGCTCCGATGCGTTTTCACGCAAGTAGGCAAGCGCATCAATCAGATCATTGACGTGAAGATATGCCTTCCGCTGTCGTCCCGATCCCAAGACATTCAGTTTGTTTGGCGTGCTCCTTAGCTTTCTTACGAAATCCAGAACGACGCCGTGGGTTGCTGGAACCCCGATCACGTTCGGAAAGCGAAAAATCAACGCCCGATGTAGCCAGTTCTCGACGGCAGCGCTTATTAGCGCCTCCGATGCGAGCTTCATGGCACCGTAATTGGAAATGGGTAGCAGCGGCCCGTCATTCTCGCTGATCGGAGCCTCTCCCAAGTCGCCATATACAGCTGAACTCGAAGCGAAAGCCAGAAACGAAATCCTCGCCTCCTTCATTGATTCCAACACGTTGAACGTCGACAGAAAGGTATCGCGCAGATCAACAGAGGCATCGGCGATTCCCGCCGGAATGTCCGAATTGGCAGCCATGTGCCACACTTCGGAAATCGGAATTCGGCTGTGGCATCTCAAAAAGTGGCTTCTCACTGCACCCCCGTTTGAGAGATCTACCTTTTCAAAGATGAACCTCTCATTCGTAAGGAGCCCACTCACGTTATCCCGGCAACCTCGTGACAGGTTATCAAAGCCGACGACCGGATATCCGCGATCAATAAAGAGCCTTGCGAGCTTGCTTCCTACAAAGCCCGCGACCCCTGATATGAATATAGCGTGCGGTTCGCCCAATCGGATTGCCCCTTCCCTGTGTGCGCAAGCTCTCTCAATTCTTCCGGGTCATGCAACCGCAGCGCGCGATGGATCGGCGCAGGGTGACCCGCATTTCATCTTCGGGCTGGATAGAGCCCACCTGCTTCGCGTTGCAGTTCAATGGCCTTGGGGCAAAGGTGACTCTGCAGCAGGGCCATTAAGGTCATGCGCTTTCCTCGAGCGTATTTGAATCATCGCATGGTTTTCTCCAATCAGCGATCCTTCCTCCGGGGTAACCCCATCTTGTTGATCCGATGTAGCCGCACCGCGCCCGCCTGTACGTCGGCTCCCATCGATAATGAATAATGGCCTCGACCTCGTGTTCCCAGATGATTGTCGCCACCACTCGGGAAAGGTCGAAATCGTCTCGAGCGACGAGGAGGCCGCTTGGCAAGAGTTCGGCATGGCGAGGATCCAGCCGCGGTCGTTTCTGGGCGTCGTCGCAACACGCAAAGAACGCGAGATCCGTGAGCTGATCGGGCGCCACGTCGCCGGCGGAATCGAGGGCAGCTATCGGGTCTTAGCGCTCCGAATTGTCGGTAGCGTCAAGGAGGAAGAGGGAGCCGAGCGATGTATCGATTGACGCTCACAGGGATCCCGAGGTGACCCAGGCCGTGTAGACCGTTCGGTATACGAGGAACGAAGAAGGCCATTACGTCGCAAACGCTCAAAATGTAGCCTCAGATGTATGTGAAATTGATTGACCTGCGGATGCGCCGGGCCGCTCGGTGACCCTTCAACACCATGAGGTCGTCCTTAGTTTGTCCGGTCCCTCTGCGCCCAGGGCATTCCCCGTCCGGCCTCGTCCGGGTGCAAGCGAGTTATGGTGAGGCCTATCTCGATTAGAAGCGCGGTGAGCGTCCTCAGGTCGTAGTTCGGATGCCATTCCATCCTTATCCGCCCGATCGCGGCGAGAACCTCATGGAAAGCGCTCTCAAGGATCTCAAGTTCGGCGCCCTCGCGTCCATCTTGAGGAGGTCGCAACGGACGATCCGGTTGCTCGTAAGCACGTCAGCGAGCGACACGCAGTCGATCTCGACGCCGCCTGAGGCGTTCGCGTCAATCACCAGAGAATGCCCCCGTGCCCGTCCCCGACACGTGCAGGATGCGCTTTTAACTGCATCCGGCGGCTCCCTGGCGCATGGACTTGATCGGCCCGCCAAGGCCGTTTCGACCTACGTTGTGGGTCAGCCTGCAGTAATTTTCGGGCATAGGTCGTATGCGATGACCGTGGCGCCTGCCCTCGCGGCGCAGACGAGAAGATGCCGATATTCGCGCCGATGTCGATGACGGTCCAGCCGGTGGACACTTCTCCGTATTCCCGTGCCAGATACACGACCCCGATCGTCGCTAGGTCGATTGCTTCGTCCGTCTCGATCCGCGTGCCGTCGCGCAGCACTTAGGTTCGCGGCCCATCTGCAGACGTAATCGATGAGGAAGCTCGGCCAGTTCGCGATCGTGCGAGCGGCGGCCAGCGTGTAGCCGACGTTCTCCAAAGTCTTGCCTCTGAAAAGGCGATGTCCGACCATGCTTGGCGCCATGTTGGACAATAGCTAGGAGCACCGCCGGCAGGCCATACCCCGAAGTGAGTAGGCCAGTCGCAGGGCCCACAGATGGATGAAGCAATTGCGCCGGCTGGTTAGTCTGGCGTCTCGTCGCTCATCAACAGATGCGAAATATCCGGCAGATCCGGTCGACCAATTCGAACTGAAAGCGGCGCTGGTGCGACAGCCCAAGGACGGATAAAGAGACATGCAGGCCTCACCTGCCTTAAGTGCGCCGCTGACAAGCTGCCAGTGGCGCAGGGACGACGCGCCGCGCTCTGTCTTGTGAGGCGGCGACCTCTCGAGTCGTCGGAACGGCATCGGTTCTGGGTTGGCCAGCCCTACCGGATCCGGCAGTTCAGGTATAGTTGATCTTGCGTTCGCCGGACCGACGCGTTTTGCCAAGTGCTTGCAATAACCGCGTTTGTCCATAGGCGAGGGCAGTGACGGCCAAGCCGACAAAAATCGCAAATGCCCGCCCAAAGTTCCCGGTGATCAGATAGCGGAAGAAAGATTGTGCGATCGTCAGCACATACCGCCGCTCCGAACCAAGCCCATCCCGCGAACCGGTCACCCCGGTCAGCACGGACTTGGCGGTTCCTTCCATGCGACAGCGGCGGACGAAATAGCGCCACGTCGTCCGTTGGGCCGGCACAACATGCTGGATACGCGCTTGGGGGCAATAGAGCCAGATACCGCCCGGAAACAGGCGTGAGGCGCGAATGCAGAATTCGGTTTCGTCGCAGGCCTCGGACACCGCTTTGCCTCCGCGCGGCCCGCCAAGTCTCGTCGAGCCTCCGCCCCACCCGGCGGTAAACCCGCCAGCTCGACGAATCACCTCGGCGCGCACCGCCATATTAGCCCCAAGCAGGTTGCGAACTTGTCCGTTATGGACTGGCATCCCGGTGTAGGTGCAACCGATGATCCAGTTGAATTCAGCGGGGAACCAGCGGGGCGGTGGCCGGAGCCACAGCGGATCGATATGTCCGCCGGCACCGAGAACGCGCGGATCTTGGAACGTGTCGACGAGATACGCGAGCCAATTCCGATCGGCGATTGCATCATCGTCGAGAAAGACAACGATCGGGGCGGTCGCCAATTCGGCACCGGACGTGCGAGCACCTGACAGCCTCGCCGCCTTATTCACGATGACCGAAATCCCCTCCATCTCGCGCGTGGCACGCTCTAGCAGTGCCTCGCTTTCCTGATCGATCACGACGAAAATTTCCCTCGCCGGATAAGTCTGCTCGCGCACTGACGCGACAGCTGCATTCAGTTCGCTCCAACGATCGAGCGTATGCGCGCAGATCACGACGGATACATCGCTGGGCTTTCTGTCATCGATTTCAGAACGTTCCAAAGCGGCCCCCAAACTCCTCAAGCTGCCGACTTAGTATAGGCTCAAGAGCCCGATCGGGGAACGGCATTTCGCGGTCGTCGCCGAAGAGCTGGTACTGCTGACGATCTCGAAGCACCAGGCGTACCGATGCGATAGCCGCGTCTAGATCATCCCAGCGATCAAGCGTGTAGGCGCAGATGACAACTGACGCATCGATCATTTTCGATGATCTCTTTCGTTCGCCTGTTGGGTTGCGGGCATTGGTCGCTTCCGTGTGGCAGGCCGACGGTGCGGTCATCGGAGCTCCCGGACATTTTCTGACGCCCGGCTGTTTTTCGGGGGTCTGTACGGCCCGCTCTGCCCCGGCTTTTGGGATGTTCCAGAGCAGACTTGCGTCATTGCGGATGTCGAAGTGCTCATACTCGTCGACGGGGTACCTTCCGCTGTCCTGCCGCCACACGACCCAGCCCGCGCAGTTGGGATCGCGCGCAAGAGTATCGAGCCACATCCCGTACGCCTCGGCCGAATCACCGTTGGAGCGGGCATAGCCGAATTCCTCCAGAAGGACCGGCTTTCTGGCGCGCAATGCCAGCTGACAGAACTCGGTTATCGTATCGTTGAATTGCGTTATAGTGAGCTTGTAGAAGAGCGGGTAGCCGTGCCATGCCCCGAAATCGAGCGTCAGAATCATCAAATCGGCCATCTTCGCGATCATGTTGGCGTTACCTGAGCTGACGAGATGATTGGGATCGAGCGACTTAAAATGCGCCGACATTTCGGGCGTCCAGGCCAACCGCAACGATTCCGGGCTCGCATTGCCTACGTTCATGAGCTCCCAGGCCATGATAGCCGGATCATCCCGGTAGGCTCGCCCGGTGAGCGGGTTGACCCGCTGCACGACGTAACTGAGCCAGGTCCTGTAGTCCTGCTTCGTAGGCCGGTCTTTGAAGAAAAAACCGGACTCATCCTGGCTGCCATACCAGGGGCGCATTTGCTGGGCGCCGCCCGTGTAGGTATAGAATTCCAGGAAGGCGATGATGAACTTCATACGGCGCTTGCCGGCCTCGGTGACAAGGAAATCAACCTTCCCTATACCGTCGGCGCCATCATTGATGGCCGTCCTGTTTTGGACCGTATCCCAATAGAGCAGGTACGTGCCGTTGACCGCGAGATCGCTGGTCTCGCCCTGAAGCTTCCAATTCCAGATCGTCGCGACGCTGCCGTCGAGCGAAACAACGACCGGTTGCAAAATGATGCGGACCACATTGGCGCCCATCGCCGCCGCATCGTCGAGAACGCGGGCGACCTCCTCATGCGAGCCGTAGGGCAAATAGTGATTGTTCACGCCCGCGACGAAAAACGGCATGCCGTCCAGGGTGAATTCTGTTCCGGAGGTCTTGACGAACGACGTCGCGGACGGGTTGTCCGCCGCGCTTACGGCCGCCGGCGCGCACAGCAACACGAACACCAGCATCCGTACTCCGGCGTTGCTCAGCCCGCTTCTAACCCGTTGCCAGTCGACAATCATTCCTCCACGTGACGCTGTCAGGGACGGCGCGCAAGAGTCCCGAGGGATTACTCCCTCTGGCCTTGCCACAGGCGGTCGCCGATCAGGCATAGTGCTGTCCATTAAAGTAGCCACACAAGGGTCCTTTGTCAGCAGTCGCGCCCGCCGAAGCGTTCGGCTCCGGAAAACGCCAGGCCGCGCTGACCAATCGTGCAGAGCTTCGAGGAGCAACAATGCCTGATGCGGTGATCGAGGTCAGGGTGGAGGCCTTGCAGAACATTGCCCTACTTGAGAGCTCTTGGAAGGAACTCGAAACGCACGCACACCACTCGCTTTTCTTGTCCTGGCTCTGGATTGGAACCTGGCTGCGACATCTTCCAAAGGACGTGCAACCGCACGTCCTGGTCGCCCGGACGGGTGACAGGATCGTCGGCCTGGCCATCGTTTGCCGGCGGCGGGCGTGGAGTTTTGGGCCGCATGTGCGGACGCGTTGGCTGCTGAACGAAACCGGCAATAAGCGCTTCGACCGATTGTTCATCGAATACAACAGTATTCTCGCAGAGCGATCTTCGGCCGAAGCCGTTATCGCAGCATGTCTCGAGGCTCTGACGCAACGCCTACAACGGTCTGATCAGCTTGTGCTCTCGGGCATTGGTACTGAGCTGGAGTTGACCGCTTGTCGCACAGCGAGCCGGGCCGGGCTGGTCGCTGAGGTGAAAGAGGCAGAGACGGCGCGATGGGTTGATTTTGCCAAAGTCCGCCAGAACAGCGGAACTTATCGTGCCGCGTTGGGCCGCAGCACGCGCCAAGCCGTCAGTCGTGCCGTACGGTTATATGCGCAACGCGGCCCGCTTGATCTCCGGACCATGGAAACGGCATCTGAGGCCCTTGCCGCGTTCGATTTGCTGGTCGATTTGCATCAGTCCCGATGGGGACGCAGGGGATGCTTCGCCAACTCGAATTTCCGCTCGTTTCATCAGGAGCTGATTGCGCGCGGAGTGCCCATAGGCGCCGTGCGCATCTCGCGGACCCTGGCCGGTGACCAGACGATTGGGGTCTTGTACAATTTCGTCCATGACGGCACTGTTCTCAATTACCAAAGCGGTTTTCTTTATGAACGCGATGGCCGGCTCAAGCCCGGCCTTGTCAGTTATGTGCTGTCCATTGAGGACAGCATTGCACGCGGGGAGCGTTGCTACGATTTCCTGGCGGGGCCCGCCGGCCATAAGTCCCATCTGGCCAACGCCGAGCATGCAATGAAATGGATCGCGATAAGCAGAGACAGTCCGGAGCGACGCGTGGAAGCGGAGCTCCGGCACACAACTCGGATGCTGGCGAGCCTTACCAGGCATCTGAAGCAGGGCGCTCTGCATCTTGCCACTGAAAGGAAACTGCGTCGCTGCATTCCGTTTGTCGGGTGACGTTCTCAGAGGATCGGCTGAGCACTGGGCCGTTGCCGGGGAAGACCAAGGGAGGTACGCGTTGTCCAATCTATGTGACGTGACGATCGTCGGTGCCGGCCCCTATGGGCTGTCCATTGCAGCACACTTGCGCGAGCTGGGCGTGGATTATCGGATAATCGGCAGCCCCATGGAGAGCTGGAAAAGCAAGATGCCGAAGGGCATGTTGCTCAAATCAGCGGGGTTCGCGTCAAACCTTTCCGATCCCGAGCAGGCCTTTCCACTCAAACGTTTCTGCCACGAACACAGCAGTCCTTATGACAATCTCGATCTGCCAATTCCGCTAGAAACATTCTGCGCTTACGGATTGGAGTTCCAAAAGCGCTGTGTGCCGGATGTACAGCAGCAGGAGCTAGTCTCCGTGAGGGCCGTTTCGGGAGGGTTCGAATTGCGCATGAGGAGTGAAACATCGTTCCGGACGCACAACGTGGTGATCGCAACAGGCCTCAACCATTTCCATCACATGCCCGAACAGCTCTCACACCTGTCGAGCGAGAAGCTATCGCACGCCACCGACGTTCACGACTTTGAAAGATTCAGAGGGCAGCGCGTCGCGGTCGTCGGAGGCGGCGCATCTGCAATAGATATCGCGGTGCTCTTGAACGAGGCAGTAGGAAACGCTCGGCTCATCTCGCGTACGCCAGCTCTCATTTTCACTGGCAGGTGGGGAGGCTCGGGCGCGCACCCGCTTTTAAGACCTCTGGTGCTGCCGGTATCCGGGATTGGCCCGGGTTGGAAACATAGGCTGTTCGCGGATTTGCCTTGGCTGTTTCGCTATTTTCCCGAGTCCTATCGAGTCGGCATAGCAGAACAATTTCCCTCGCCGGCCGCAGGAGAGGCAATGCGAGATCGGCTGGAATCCGTTCCCTTACATCTCGGGCGCTCGCTGCAGGAGGCGAGAGTATCCGGGCAAGCTGTGCAGCTACGATTGGTCGCGATGGACGGCAGCACCGAAGTCGTGGAGGCAGATCACGTGATCGCGGCCACCGGATACAGAGCCGACGTGAATCGGCTGCCATTTCTAAGCCCGGCAATTTTGCAGGAGCTGCATCTTATCGGCAACGCTCCGCGGCTATCAGTGAACTTCGAATCGTCGGTCCAGGGACTCTATTTCGTGGGTCATGCATCAATCAGAACGTTTGGCCCCGTCATGCGCTTCGTGTTTGGCACCGACTTCACCGCTCGCAAAATATCACGGCATCTGGCGAATGCGGTGCTTCGGCAAAGGCGAGAATCGGCTCCCCTGGCGCCCGAGACGCACCGACCACGGCTCGACATTGCCGGCCTTGAAAGATCTGCGGCCATCCACTTCGACCCCATCAAGAAACGGCGGTCCTCTCGTTAGGATTGGAGCCAGCATGCCTGGTCGAACGGTCAATACGCGGCATAATACTCGGGCCTCGGATGGCGCACCGGCCGCCATAGTCCTCGGAGGAGGAATCAACGGCCTGTCTGCCGTGCGCAGCCTGGCTCAGGCCGGACTTCGCCCGGTCGTCGTCAGCAATTCAAAGTACGACATCGCAATGGCATCGCGATATGCGCGACGGTTCGTCGTCCCGACCTTTGATGGCGAAGAATTCGTGGAGGAACTGCGTGGGTTGCGATCAACATTGCCACAGGGCGGTGTCATCATATTTGCCGACGATCGTCCGCTTTTGACAGTGTCACAGTATCGCAACCATGTCGCCCCCCTGTTCGAGTTCCAACTCCCACCCCATGAACTGCTGGTCGATCTCACTCTGAAGGAACGATTTTTTCGGCTGGCCCAGCAGCATGGCTTTCCCGTGCCGAAGACCCTCTTGCTGCGCGACCATCGTGACTTGAACGCTCTGCGTGACCTTCACGCTCCATTCTGCGTGAAGCCAAACTGTCGCTCCCAAGCGTATGACGGCGCTTTCAAGAAGGCGTACCGTGTTGAGACCGAAGCCGACGCCCGGTCGCTCTGCGAGCAAGTGCTGGACAGCGTCGGCGAGGTAATCGTTCAGGAGTGGATCGAGGGGTCGAATGACTCGATCTACTTTTGTCTGTGCTACCTGGCTCCCGGTGGCCCTGTCGCCTTTGCTGGGCGCAAGGGTCGCTCCTGGCCTCCGCAGATCGGCTTGACCGCGAGTTGCTGGGCGGCGCCCGAAGCCGCCGAGCAACTGGAGGACCTGACAATCCGCTTCTTCCAATCGATTGGATTGACGAACGGCTTCGCAAGTATGGAATACAAGCGCGACCAGCGTGACGGCGTGTTGCGGTTTGTCGAGCCAACCGTTGGGCGGATCGATGGTCAGGTGGAGATCTCCGCACTCTGCGGCATCAATCTCTGTCATGTCGGTTATTGTGACGGTGCAGGCCAGCCACGCTCTCCATTGAATTTTGATCCGACGCATGTCTGGCGCGACGAATTCAAGGATATCATCTCAGCTTGGCTCCTCGGCACCAGCTGTTTCTATCCACCTCGTCATCGAATTCACAACGCCTACTGGCGCTGGGACGATCCGGCTCCGGCGCTTTTGGCGGCAGCGATTAGCGTGAAGCAGATAATACGGCGCACGTTGGGACACTTTCCCAACTCCAAAGCGTCAGCGGGGCAGGAAATGCATCGGGCCGGTTGATTGTCTCGGCGTTACCTTGTGTTGGCCCAAACTGGGCGTGAAGAACGACAATGCGCATTTGCCTGAAACTTGATCCTTCGCGGCTTCTGCGCTGGCATCTGTGGCTAGCAGAAGCGCTTGCCGAGACGCCCGGCAACACGGTCTACTGCGCGCTCGCGGCCAGCTGTTACCCGCTCCCGCCGATATCTCGTCTGCTGCTCGAACTCGAACGACTGGTCTATGGCTTTCGCGAGAACAGCGCCACCGACACCGTCGAGGCTCCGCTCCGGTCCCTGCCGCCGCTTCCGGCCGGCGAAGTCGACGTGGTGATCGATTTTAGCGCGGAGGAGCCGCTCCCGGCCGGGCGGCGCGTGCTAACGCCGCTCTTCAACGGGATCGCCGGCGAGATCGGGGTCATGGCGGCCGTGGCGCAGGATCAGGACCTTCTCGTCGACGTGCACGACACCCTCCACCCTTTGCGGCCGTTGACAGCTCGTCCGGCCAGCGCAGACCGTGAAGTGTTCGCAGCAAGCCTGGACAGTGCCCTCTCCTGCGCGGTCACACTGATCCTCAAAGCCTTGCGCGAGGAAACGGGTTCAACCGCGCCAGGTGTCTCGCGTCCACGGACTTTCGCGCCTCGGCTTGGCGCGATTTCCGTTTTGGCGCGGGCGACCAACACGGTGATATCCAAGGCAATCAGGTTCGTCGACATCCTGGCGAGGGGCGGCAAGGCTTGGGCAATCGGCTGGCGCTTCGACGACGCGACGAGCCTGCTCGACAAAGGGAGCGCAGCCTTCCATGTTCTCACCGGCGACGCCGGCAATTTTCTCGCCGACCCGTTCCCGTTTCGACATCAGGGGCGAGACTACATCTTTGTCGAGCAATACCTCAATGCCGAGAGCCGCGGATGCATCGCGGTCGTGACCGCGAACCGAAACGCAGCCACTAACGCACCGCAGATCGTCCTCGATGAGCCATATCACCTATCGTACCCGTTCGTGTTCGAGCAGGACGCACAGATCTGGATGATCCCTGAGTCGGGAGCGGGGAGGAATGTCAGCCTTTACAGGTGCGTGGAATTTCCGCACCGATGGACACGCGAGGCCTGCCTCGTCGAAGGCAGGGAATTTTACGATGCCACGCTGCTGCACCATGAGGGCGCTTTCTGGCTTTTCGTCAGCCCGAGGTCATGGAAGGCCTCGTCCTGGGATACCCTCAGCCTCTACCGTGCCGAAGAGTTGACCGGGCCGTGGACGCCGCACGCGGAAAATCCCCTACTGATCGATGCGACGCTCAGCCGTCCCGCAGGCGCGTTCTTCCGGCACGGTGGGCGCACACTACGTCCGGCCCAAGACTGTTCGCGTCGCTATGGCGGCGCAGTGACGCTTTGCCAGATCGATGCGCTCAACCGGTCGGAGTTTGCGCAGACGCCGGTCGGCCGCATCAGGTGCGGCGCGTTCGGGTGCCATACCTACAACCGCCGATCCGGCATTGAGGTCATCGACCTGTTCGGTCATGTCAGGGGATTGCGAGAGGTCACGGCCTCCTATGGACTGCTTGCATCCCGCCCACCGGCCACGCATGGATAGACTCCCGCCCTCGCCGATACCGATCTGGCAGCCTTGCGAAAGTAGGTGCCCAAGAGCGCCGCAGTCGAGGAGGTAGCTGCTGGTACGGTGAGGACGGGCCTGAAAGCATAACCACAAAGAGCTAACCATCCATCGTGCTTCCATTGCGGTGTCGCATCGGGGAAGGTCGGGTTAGCTGAGGTCAGGAGAGGGCTCAAGACTTTCCTCCCAATCTTCCTTTCATCCGATTTCATTTCATCTTGTGCGGGAGTCTGCATATGGCGAGACCAAGCACGTCCGTAGATGTGGCGGTCATTGGAGCTGGCCCCTATGGATTGTCGCTGGGTGCGCATTTGCGTGCGCGTGGTGTGGAGCACCGGGTTTTTGGAGAGCCCATGGGAGCATGGAAGAACAACATGCCGCCTGGGATGCTGCTGAAATCGTTCCCTTGGGCAAGCTGTCTGTCCGATCCGAACTCCGAATTCGCATTGAAGCGGTTCTGCGCGGATCGTGCCCTGCCCTATCATCACTGCCTAATGCCGCTTCCGCTCAGCCGGTTTATCGAATACGGCGAAGCTTTTCAGGAGCGTTGCGCGCCCGCGGTGGAGCGCAAGATGCTGAAGATGCTGGAACCCAGCGATGGCTGCCTCCGCGCCAGTTTTGACAACGGCGAAGTAGTTCACGCCCGCCGCGTGGTGGTGGCGGTCGGGCTGCATCCCTTCATGCGTCTGCCGCCCGAGGCCGCGCATCTGCCCGCCGAGCTGTGCTCGCATAGCGGCGACTACGGCCCGCTGGAGTCGCTGGACGGCAAGGACGTGATCGTGGTCGGATCCGGATCATCCGCGTTTGATCTCGTAGCGCTGCTCCACGAACGAGGCGTTTCGGTTTCGCTCGTTTCGCGTCAGTCGCATCTGCACTTCGCCGACCGGCCTCGCCCCCGCACCTTCTTTGAGCGCACCACTGCCCCGATGAGCGGACTTGGGCATGGCTGGAGTTTAGCAGTCTGCGCCCACGCTCCGCAGCTGATCCGCCTCCTGCCGGAGCATCTGCGTGTCGGGCTCGCCAACACGCGCGCGCTGGGTCCCCTGGGCGGTGCCTTCATGAAGGATCGTGTCATTGAGCAAGCGCCGCTTTGGCTCGGTCAGACCGTCCACGGCATCGAGACCCGCAATGGGAAAATCACGCTGGACCTGCACGACGCGGATGGCGTGAGGACCCGGAAGCGCGCCGACCACGTGATTTTCGCCACCGGCTACAAGGTTGATATCAGTCGGCTGAATTTCCTCAATCAGGGGCTGCTGCGCCAGATCCGTCTCGTCCAGGGAGCCCCGCAGCTCTCGGGCCACTACGAGACATCCGTACCAGGTTTGCATTTCATCGGTCCCGCCGCCGCAAACAGCTTCGGTCCGGTGTGTCGCTTCGTCTACGGCACGTATCACCCGGCCCGGCATCTCGCCCGACATCTGTCCTCCCCGCTGTCGCGCTCCCAGCCTGCGCCCCGGATCACGGCGCTCGAGCAAACGGTGCTGCCATGAATGCCCCAACCTCCAGCATCCTCGCTCATGTCGGCGCCGTGCCAGTCGCCCAGCCAGGCGCCATGATGCCGGCATTGTCAGTGACGTTACCCCGCGTGAGCTTCATCATTCCGACGCTCAATGAAGCCAAGAACCTCCCTTGGCTTCTGCCGCGCATCCCGACCTGGGCGCACGAGATCATTATCGTGGACGGTCGGTCGACCGACAACACAGTCGCCGTCGCGCGCCACCTGCGGGAAGACGTGAAAGTTGTCATGGAGCCGCGGCGCGGCAAAGGCGCAGCGCTGCAAGCGGGATTCCGGGCCGCCACAGGCGACATCATTGTGATGCTGGATGCCGACGGCTCGATGGTCCCGGAGGAGGCAATCGTCTTTGTCAGTGCGCTAATGGCCGGCGCGGATCTGGCGAAGGGATCGCGCTTCCTCCAGGGCGCCGGCACCGATGATATGTCGTTGTTCCGGATGCTCGGCAATTGGGGTCTTACTCTGATCGTGCGGCTGCTCTATGGCGGTTTGTTCTCCGATCTGTGCTACGGATACATGGCGTTCTGGACCAAGCACGTCGCCACCCTGAACTGCGACTGCGACGGCTTCGAGGTCGAGACCCTCATCAACGTGCGCGCGTTGAAGAACCACCTGAACATCGTCGAGGTGGCAAGTTTCGAAGCTCCGCGCATCAGCGGCGAGAGCAATCTACGCGCTATCCCGGATGGTTGGCGAGTCCTGAAGACTATCCTGCGCGAGAAGGTGCTCTCGCCGGTCTCGCTGGTTGCTTATGGATATCCCTGAGCAGCAACGGAAGCCATAGTGACGATGGACTAGGCGATGCGAATTCTGGTGGTTGCCGCTCGCTGCTACCCCTTCATCGGCGGCATCGAAACCCATATCCAGGAGGTCGGGCCGCGCCTGGTGGCGCGTGGCCATACGGTCGACGTGCTCACCACCGATCCCTCTGGGAAGTTGCCGTTTGAGGAGGAGGTCCGCGGCATGCGTGTGCAGCGCGTGCCGGCTTGGCCGAAGGAGCTGGATCTCTATGTTTCGCCCGGCATTTATTCGGCGATCCGGCGCGGGGCGTGGGATTTGATCCATTTCCAGGGCTACAACACCTTCGTGGTTCCCATCGGACTGCTTGCGGCGATCCGCGGCGACGTTCCGTTCGTCCTGACCTTTCACAGCGGCGGACATTCTTCGTGGCTGCGGAACGCGGTGCGCGGGACCCAGCGCGCGCTGCTGCGGCCGCTGTTGGCGCGCGCCGCACGACTGATCGGCGTCTCCGACTTCGAAGCCGACTTCTTCAGCACCAGGATGGACATCCCCCGAGAAAGATTTGCCGTCATTCCGAACGGCGCCGCCATGGCGGCTCCGAGTCCTGGGATCACAGTCGACCCTTGCTTGGTCGTCTCGGGCGGCAGACTCGAGCGCTACAAAGGTCATCACCGCGCGATTGCGGCCCTGCCGGAGCTGATCCGCCGCGTGCCCGAGGCGCGGCTGCGCATCGTTGGAACGGGTCCGTATGAAGGAGAGCTGCGGACCCTTGTCGCAAAGCTTGGGCTCGAGGCGCGCGTGACCATCGCCGCCATCCCCGCTTCCGAGCGGCAGAGAATGGCAGATCTGCTGGCGAGCGCAGGCCTCTTCGTCCTGTTCAGTGAGTACGAAGCTCATCCGGTCGCCGTCATCGAAGCTCTTTCGCTGCGCCGCCCGGTGCTCGTGACCGACACGTCCGGGCTTGGAGAGCTGGCATCGAAAGGACTCTGCCGGGCGATTTCGCGCGACGCAAACCCGCGTGCGTTGGCCACCGCCATGGCCGAAGAACTGGAGGCCAATCGGGAGGTTCCGGACTTGGCGCTTCCTGACTGGGATGCATGCGCACAAGCGCTGAGCGAGGTGTACCGTGACGTCGTGGGCAGCCGATCCACAGTGCGCCTTCGGCCCGGCGGCGGGCTGCCGTGGTCTGCTGAGACCGGAGCATGACCCCGCTGATGCCGGCTCATCTTACCGGAGCAACCGGGACAAGCCCGCTCCAGACCGGAGTCCAATTCGTCTCGGCAGTCATCGGCCCCGATCTTCACGGCGGCAGCTCCGACGTCCCGACACGACCGGTGAGTTGCGGATGGATCGCGGTCTTGTGCCTGACGACGGCCATGGCGCTGTTGCTGGTCGTGGCGGGACACGCCGCCGGGCGCCGAGCCTACGAGGTGGCGCCACTGCTTTTCTGGTCTGGCGTGGTCCTGCTGGTCGTCCCGATCAGCCTTCGCATGGGCTGGCCCAGGATCGCCCGGGGCGAGCGCCTTTTCCTGCTGTTCCTGCTTACCGAGGCTATGCTCTACTACAAGGTTGTCTATTCCCCCACGAGCTTCATCGCTTACGACGAGTTCTTGCACTGGGTCGTAACAGACGATCTCTTGGCGGCCCGCCGGCTGTTCCTCCCCAACCCGCTTTTCCCGATTGGGCCAACCTACCCGGCACTGGAAATCCTGGCGACGGCCATCATTAATCTCACCGGACTCCCATTATTCGTAGCGGCGACGCTCCTGTTGATCATCCTGAGGGGCACGCTCATCGTCGCCTTGTTTCTGCTCTACGAAAACATCACGGGATCGCCGCGCATCGCGGCCATTGCCTGTCTCGTCAATATGGGCTGCACAACCTTCGTCGTGTTCGAGTCGATGTTCTCCTACGAGAGCCTCGGCATTGTGCTGTGTGTGCTGATCTTCGCGGCCGAAGCCGCGTCCAGGGATTTCGTCGGGCGAGAGAGGCTGAAGGCGCTTGGGCTACTCGCTTTGCTGCTGGCGAGCCTCGCAGTCGCGCATCACCTCTCAGCCATCTACGCCGCCATCTACCTCGGCGCAGTCGCGGTCCTCGAAGCTTTGCGCCGCGACGGCTCGGTGCGACCCGGGACGAGGATCGCCATGGGCATCACGGGGACGCTGGCCATCGCGCTGCCGCTGCTGTGGGTGCAGATCAGTGGCAACCTTCTCACAGCCTATCTCGGCCCCGTTGTTGAGGGCGGCTTCAAGGCATTGCTCGGAAACATTATGGGCGCGTCCACCCCAAGCTCGGAGCACCTCAGCGCGCCAGCGGTGCCCATCGGCCTACGACTGGCCACGTTGCTCGGACTCCTGCTCGTGTCACTCGCGCTGGCGACGGGATTCTTTCGGTCGCTGGCTCTCGCAGCGTCGAGCGGCGCGCGGGCGAGTTGGCGTCTGGTCCAGGACATTCTGGCAGGCCGCTGGAAAAATAGCCGCATAGTGTTCCTGACCGTACTGGCCTTCGGATTCCCGATCTCGGTGGCCTTCCGGCTGACCAACGCCGGATGGGAAATCGGCAACCGCATGGGAACGTTCGTGTTCATCGGCGTCGGGCTGGTCGTTGCGGTGAGCATTGTCCATTTCTGGCAGGGCCGCGCGCCACGCGGATGGCGCCGCATCGCACCTATCGCTGCTCTGGCGCTCATCGTGCTCGGCGGTATCGCGAACTCTACGCTGAATCCGATTCATGGGCGTTACAGGGTGGCCGCCGATGGGGGATCAGTCGAGGCGATGGGGATCGAAACAGCACGCTGGAGCAGGCAATGGCTCGATCCCGGCAACCGCTTCGCGGCCGACCGCATCAACCTGGTTTTGCTTGCGACCTACGGGCGGCAGGACGTCAGGACCAAGGTCGCCCAAGGCGTGTATTCATCGCGCGTGTTCGAGAACGAGACACTGGGACCTAATGAATTTTGGGCCCTCGCGCGAAGCGACCTCGATTTTCTGCTGGTGGACCTGCGTCTGACCACGGCTCCGCCGGTGCTCGGCTTCTACTTCCAGCCGTGGGATGCACGACAGGGAACGCCGCTCTCCGGCACCGAGTTGCTCAAATTCAATGACGTCAAGGGTATCACTCGCATCTACGACAACGGCTGGATCATCATCTACGACGTGAGGGGATTGCATGGGAGCTCCGAGTAACCGGGACCTTCTCGCCGCCTGCTTGTGGGCGGTGACCACGGTGGCAGCCGTTGCGCTAAGCGATAGCGTGCTCCTTCGCACCGTCCTGGGCGCACCCATGGTGTTCCTTGTCCCGGGCCATGTGGTGCTGCGAGCCACCGGCACAAGGACCGTCTCCGTGTCTGAACATCTCGCCTACGCGGTTGGCGCGAGCCTCGCTGTGGGCATCGCCGGGGGCTTTGCCCTGAACGCCGCACGCTTCCTGACGTCGCTCGGCTGGGCGATCTGGTTCTGCGTCGTCACGGCCGGCACGGCGCTGGCGGCCGTCCGCCGCGGCGACGCTCCAGATCTGCCAGCCTGGCCGGGTCCGCTGCGGGTCCGAGCCTGGCAGATAGCCGCGATCGCGTTCGCGATGCTTTTGGCGACCGGAGCTTATGCGCTGGCCGTCCGCGACGAAGCGACTTACCGACAATTCAGCTACACGGAGTTCTGGATGTTGCCACCGACCGGCGGCTCGGGTCGGCTTACCGTCGGGGTCCACAGCGCTGAGACCCAAACTCAGCTTTTCGACGTGGAGATCACCATCGACGGGCAACCGTTCGCCCTTTTCCGCTCGCTGAACATCGCGCCGGGGAAGACTTGGTTGCGACACATCCCGGTACCCGTCTTGGCCACCGCGCAGAAGGCGCAGGCCCGACTCTACAGGCCGGAGGACCATCGACTCTATCGCAGCGTTTCGACGCTGGTGCCACGCATCTGAAAGGAGCCGACAATGCGCATCCTGCTGCTGGCACAATTCTATCCTCCGGTGATCGGGGGCGAGGAGCGGCACGTCCGCAACCTCGGCAGAGCCCTGGCGCAGCGCGGACATAGTGTGAGCGTCGGGACCTTCATGCATTCCGGATCAACAGACACTGAGTTCGACGGCCCAGTCCGCGTACATCGCCTGCGCGGGACGATCCAACGCCTGTCAAATCTGCACGCCGATTCCGAGCGCCGCCACGCCCCACCCTTCCCCGACCCCGAACTGCTGCTGGCGCTGAAGCGACTGGTCGCAGAGGAGAGGCCGGACATCGTCCACGCTCATAACTGGATCTACGCCTCCTTCCTGCCGCTCAAGGTTCTCGATGGCGCGCGCCTCGTGGTGACGCTCCATGATTACGGCCTCGTCTGCGCCAAGAAGAACTTCATGCATCTGGGCACTCATCTGTGCGATGGCCCGCGGCTCGCGAAGTGCCTGCCCTGCGCTACCGCGCACTACGGCGCCGTGAAGGGCACCGCGACCACGTTGGGCAACTGGGCCTCGAGCTTCGCAGCCCGGCGCGTGGTGGACCGCTTCATCGCGGTGAGCCACGCGGTGGCGCGACATACCGGTCTCACGCGAGGTCGCGCTGCCTACGAGGTCATCCCGAATTTTGTGCCCGACGATATCGGAATTCTTGGTCCAGAAGATTCCTGCGTGCGGGAGCTGCCCGAAGATGGATTCATCCTGTTCGTCGGTGACATGATGCGGCTCAAGGGCATTGACGTTCTCCTGCAGGCCTATGCCCGCCTGGAGCAGGCGCCGCCGCTGGTCCTGATCGGACGCCGGGTCGCCGATACGCCAGCCGAGTTTCCGCCGAACGTTCGCGTTTTCAGTAACTGGCCGCATTCCGCCATCATGCATGCATGGCACAGATCGCTGTTCGGCGTGCTGCCATCGGTCGGGCCGGAAGCCTGCGCGACCGTCATTATGGAAGCGATGGCGTCCGGCAAAGCCGTTGTCGCAACCGACGTCGGCGGCATGCCGGATCTGGTCGATGACGGTGAAACGGGGCTTCTCGTGCCGCCAAGCAACACGCAAGCCTTGACTCGCATGATGCAATCACTCCTGGACGACCGCACCTTGCTGTCCCGCCTCGGAACGACAAGTCTCGCCCGCGTGGGGCGCCTCAAGGCCGGTGCGGTCGTGACCCGGATCGAGCAGGTCTACGGCGGTGTGCTGTGCCCCTCCGCCAGCAGCGTCGTGCTGCCGGCGGAGCAGCGTTCGGGAGAGCCGTCATGCTAGCGCTCGCCAGGACGGCCATCATCCGCGCACCGGGGATTTTGCGAAAGTGTGCCATTCTCGTTACGAATTCGGGCGCTCTCGCGATCGGAACGATAGCGATGGCGGGCCTTGGATTCGTCTATTGGTGGCTTGCCGCGCGGACGTTTCCGCCGGAGGTGATCGGCAACGCTTCCGCCCTGCTGTCCATGATCGGCTTGGTCGCTCTCCTTGGAGAAGCCGGACTCGGGACCCTTGTGATCGGCGAAGTGGTCCGGCATCCCGGCAGGGAATCAGGACTCGCGGCTGCGGCGACGTGTGTCGGGGGGGTGATCGCACTCGGCGTGGCGCTGTTGTTTGTATTCGGCGAGGCGCTGTTCGTACCGGCTGGACCAATCGACGATTGGTTGAAGGCCGGCCTGTTTGTCCTCAGCTGCATCCTAACCGTGCTCAGCATAGTGCTCGATCAGGCGCTGGTCGGCAATCTGCGCAGCAGCGGGAGGATGGTCCGGCAGGTGCTGTTCTCCGCGTTCAAGCTGATGCTGGTCGCTGGAGCAGCCTACGTCGGCTTCGCCTCAAGTACCGCGATTGTCCTGACCTGGGTGGCTGGCCTGCTGGCGTCCTGGATCGCCCTCGACCTTTTGACCCGGGGCGGTGCGCGCCGACTCGTTGGCCTCCCCGATTTCCAGCTGCTGCATAAGCTCCGGCGCAAGGTGTTTGATCATTACGCTCTCGATATCGCCTCTCAGGCCTCAGGCCTGCTCATGCCTTACCTTGTGCTAGTTCTCCTGTCGCCGACCATCAACGCCGTCTTCGTGTCGGTCTGGATGCTGGTCTCGGTGGCCGCAATGATTCCGGCAGCCATGGCCACTGTCCTGTTCCCCGTGGTCAGGGCGAATTCGGCACAATCCAAGCACTACATCCTCGTGTCGCTCACGGTGTCATTGCTGTTCGCGCTGATCTGCGCCAACTTTATCTTCCTATATTCGCAGCAGATCCTGGCGCTCTTCAATCCGGCCTATCCGAAGATCGCCGGTTCTAGCCTGTGCCTCCTCGGCTTCAGCTTGGTGGGATCGGCACTTAAGTTCCACGCCTGCGCTCTGGCGCGGCTTGCCGACAGGATGCGCAAGGCATCGTTCTGGTTCGCCTTTGGCGGCGCGCTGGAGCTTTGCCTGGCGGTCGCGGGCGCGAAGCTCGACGGGCTTGAGGGCCTGGTGGTGGGCTGGACGCTCTCGGTCAGCATCGAGGGTGCGTGCGCCGCCTTCGTCATCGTCTTTGCGACTAGGCTGGATTCCGTCTCCGGTCCCCTAAGCGAGGAGCCGGCGCCATCGCTCTAGAGACCCGAGGAGGTGCAGCACATGACGTCGAACACGACCACCGACATGACGACGAGTCAGTCGCGGGCGCGGAGCGCGTCGCGCTATCCGCATCCCGGCGGTTCGACTTCTGCATCGACACATCCTCTCATGAATACCCGTAACCGGCGGCATCAACGAGGCGAAGGCGCGGCTCGATGCGCTAAGCAGATAGCGTCACGGCCCGATCAGCGAAGTGCCGATAGAGCGGGGCCGCAGAAAGGAATTTGGACAATTGCGGGCGATGCTGGCCGCTCTTGCTGCGACATTGGCTCCGCTGCTTTTGCCCGTTCAGCAGTCCTCGCTGGAGGCGCAGGCAAAAGATGCCTGGCGGCAAAGCGTTCATTTGCTCCAAGGTGAATTTGAGGATGAAGCACAGCTCTCGCTGTGATTATATTTGGGGGTGATGGAATGATATCAAGACGGACCGTCTTTCTTGCGATGGCCTTACCCAGAGCGCTTGCCGCTTGCCCAGGCTCTTTCGGCGCCCAATCGCAGGGCTCGTCGCAGTCAGTGTCTTCTACTCCTACTGCAGCACCAACACCGGCATGGACTCCCACACCTCAGTTGCAAACCATCACTCCGGCTCCCATTACCGGAATTATTAAAAACCCTGGCATTGGCTATCAGACGTTTTACAAGTCGGCGGCATCAGACACTCAACTTCCTTCCTCGACGATGTACATCCGGGTGAATTGGAGCGAAGTGGAGTCGGCGCCAGGCGCCTTTAATTTTGCGGTGATTGACCATGCACTGTCCTCCGCGAAGTCCGCCGGACAACGCCTGGCCTTCCGAATCATGGGTTACGAAGAGGGCAATTTCGGACCTGCCGGCCTGAAGAACGGGGGGTTTCCCGGCTTCACTTTCAGCTTTGACCGATTTTCGGGAGTTTGGTTTCCCGACCTCACACAAGACGTCGTCCAGCAAGATCTTGCGGCGCTCGTTTCGGCCCTTGGCCAGAAGTACGGCAACAACCCGGCGATTGATTCGGTGGACATTGGCTTTGTCGGCGATTGGGGAGAGTTTCATTTCTGGCACACATCACCCACGCCGCCATATCCGAGCACGTCGGCCCTCAACGGTTTGACCGATAAGTTCCTCGCGAATTTCAAAGTGCCGGTTGTGATCGGTGGCGATGTACGAGCAGGCGATGACAGCGCATTCAAGTACGCGATTCAAAGCAAGGTTGGATGGCGGGTCGATTGTTGGGGAAACTACGCCTCTGGCTGGAACCACATGCGGAACGCTTACCCTGCGATCCTCGCAGAAGCTCCCAAGGCCTGGCAGAATGCGCCGGTGATCCTTGAACCCTGTGGCGTGATGTCAAACTGGGTTGCATCTAACTATCCGTGGCAGCAGGCCTTGCTGTGGGCGATTGACAATCATGCCTCTCAGTTTAGCAACAAGAGCTCTCCCATCCCTTCAGTGATGCTCCCGTACGTGCAAGACATGCTCACAAAAATTGGCTACCGTTTTGTTTTGACTCAAGCGCAGATGCCGACTTCTGTGGCTCATTCTTCATTTACTCTGCGTCTCAACTGGTCAAACGTAGGAAACGCCCCAATGTATTTTGAGCGCCGCTTGCTTGTAAAAATCGGCTCGCTGGTTACAGATACTGGAATTACAATGAAGGGTTTTCTTCCCGGAAATCGAACAGATACTCCGATTATCAGCGTGGGAGGCTTGGCTTCAGGGACGTACTCGGTCCAAATCGGACTTGCAGCTCCCGGAAATCTTGTTCCAGACATCACGCTCGCGATCGCCGGGGCAGGCCCTTGGTACACGCTGGGCAATCTTGTCGTGGGAAATTTGGTCCCGTGAGCCCGACCGACATACGCAACGCCAAGGTTGTTGGCTGAAGCGCTGATCGCGCGCGGAATGAAACTGATTACCAACGGTACCGATCATCACATGATAACCACATCATGGTGATCGATACGGTGGTGGCCCTTTGGTCTGGACGGCGCGGCAGCTCAGCATATTTTCGATTTCAATCGCCAGCATGGGGAACAAGCAGCTGATTCCCGGCGATCCTCTCCCGCCCTTGAGACCGAGCGGCATTCGTCGTGGCACCCCGGCTGTTACCACCCGTGGAATGGATGAGAGATTTGCTCAGTTTATAGCGACCGCATTGTGCGGCGCCGGCGAAGCCGCGCTGGTCGCTTCCCCGCGCCCGCGCTCGAGGCCCACACTCTTCGACCCGCAACGATCGCTCCCAAGGGGCCATGCCGCACGGCCCGGCTGGCACGGACAAGGCTGCCGCGGAGCAGAAGCTGCTGGTGCCGCCATCGCGGAATACGCGCGCCTGTTCACCATGGACCGGATCTGGATCTCCGGCAGGAATTTTCCGCGCGCGGCCCGGATCGCCCGGCTGGCCTCCTCGACTGGCGCGACTACCCGGCATGTAGCGATGTAGCGATTGCATCAGGATCCGGGCGCGCCCCGGATCATTGCTACTCATATCTTCATAAAGTCAGTCAGTGTACAGCATGCGGCAGACACTCAATAGGGATGAGAAATTGGTTCAATTGTCGAAGGTCTCCTCGTACTTCTATGAAACTGCGTCCATCAAATTCCATCAGGCAGTAGTCAAATGGTTGTACGATCCTATGAGCGTCACTTCCATACCGGATAGTCTCGGCCATGATAACCGGCCTATATTTTCGAATCGTCTCTAGACCCCCGGCAAGAACCCGGTATTCAAGTCCTTGAACATCGATCTTGATGAAATCCGGCTCCAATTCCAAGTCGTCTAGGCGCGCCAGAGAGACTCGCTTAGACGTCACTGTCAGCTTTTTTGGATCGAACCCTGCTACCCACTTTTTACTAAGCCACCCCTGGGCGCTCTCGTAGTCGAAGGATGCCAGTCCACTTAGCGCGTTCCCATTATACGATGGGATAAACAATTCCGCCTCGCCAGTTTCGTTAGAAAGTCCATTCGGAATAACAGTTAGTTGGGGGAATTTCTTCGTCAATCGTTGAAGCTTGCGGAATACGGTAGGATTAGGCTCGAAGCTTAGGACTTTTGCGTTCGGAAATAGAGTATAAAGGGACAGCACCGATTGTCCTACATTTCCGCCGGCATCGACCAACAATGGCGGATTATTGAAATTCAGCAACGCAAGGGCGCGAAAGTCACGTTCGTGTGGGCGGCGCATCCAGTACATGAAAGTATAACGCCATTGGGAAGTCGCAAGGTTGTAGCCATGCGGAAACCTGAGGACTACCATAGCCGCGAGCCGTCTCGCATGATTTTTAAGCTCATAAGCATTTAGAGCAATTAGCCGAGCTAGGATTGAGGGCGTTCTTACCATTTCCCCAACCTTCCGGTTATAATAAAACGAGTGATCTGATGCTTGAAGGCCAATGGCGTTCGGACAATCCGCTGAGCGTCATCACTTCGGACCCGTCCTCTTGTCCGCGACAGCACGACCACTCGCCTCGGCACGTTCGACGGCACGCCCGACCGGCGGTCTGTCGCCCATCGCGCAGTCGGGACCGACGCGCCGGCCTGCGCCTTCTCGCTTTCGCCCGTGATGATGTTGATGAGGTCGCTAGGCAGCAACACGGTCATCCCGGTGGCCCGATGGCGACCGGTCCGCCCGCAGTCTGCGACCTCGTAAGTCACCCCGTTCATCTCCTTCGCCGCAAACTGGACGCGGATCGCCGGCAACGTGCGCAGGACAGCTTCGCTCATGTTGAACTCACGCTCATTGTCCGCGATCTCTGGATCGCGAGGCAATCGGACTTGAGGAGGCAATCGGACTTGAGCCCGGATGACGACAACGCGCCCTCCATCCTCCCATCCTTAATCCGTGACCGAGCGGCCTGCTTCTTGCTGGTTGGTGGCGGTGCGGCCGCCGGGCAATCTCTGGTCCGGGGGCAAAGCCGGAGTTGACGAGTTGGGCTGCTCTGCCGCATCGCCCTCGCCCACGATGATGTTCACGAGGTCGCCCGGCTGCAAGACCGTCATGCCGGTGGACTCGATGCTGACCGGTCCGGCTGCGGTTTGCCGTACAAGGCGGTAGCTCACCCGATTCGACTCCTTCGCAAACTGGGCACGGGTCGCCGGCAGGGTCGTCAGGACGCCTTCGCTGCTGCTGAACTCGCGCTCATTGGTCGCGATTTCGCGCTCAGTGGCATCGATCTCGACCTCGAGATCGTTGCGGAGGTCTGCCTGGACCCGCAACGATTCCGCCTCCAGCGAGGTCAGGCGCTGCTTGGCATTCGAATACTGGGTGTTCGCCTCTTGCCGACGTTGCTCGGCGTCCGTCAACTCGGTCTGGACCTGATTGAGCACCGTCTTGCTGATGACATTGCGCTCGGCGAGCGCTCGCATGCTGTTGACGCGCTCCTGGCGCAGCTTGATGAGCTCATCGAGCGAGTCCATGCGCCCGTACACCATGAGGTCCTGCTTGGCCGAGTCCAGCGCGTTCAGGACTGCGGTCTCGCGGTTCTTGCGGGCAATGGCGACGGCTTTGCGCTTGTCCCGCTGTTCGTTGAGGAGATGGGTCGCTTCGGCGGAGCCGACCAGCTCCAGCAGCCGCGCCGGAATCCTGGGCTCCGTCTTGTCGCGCTCACCTTTCAAGACAGCCGCGCGCGCCAACAGTTTCAGCATCGTGCCGACCGCGCCGTTCCGCTTCTGAATTTCCCGAACGGCCTCGACCTTCTGCCACGGTTCGTTCGCGGTCCGGTCGAGCCCCCCGGCCATCGCGATCGCGTGCAGAACCGTCATCCCAGGCGCGTATTTGAACGAGCCCGCACTCTTGACAGGCCCCAGAACATAAATCGGCGAGCGCTCGAGCGACAGGATGTTCACCATTCCTTTGCGGCCGAGCAGTTGCTCGAATGATTTCAGCAAGGCGGTCTGCACCTGCTCCGCTGAACAGGCGATGACCGAGATGGAGCCCAGCAGGGGCACGGAAATCGTGCCGTCCTCCTGGACGGTGTACTCCCCGGTCAGTTCCGGACGTTGCTGGATGCTGCGCAGGGCCGAGGAGGTGCGCCCCCACTTGTCCTCCTCAAGGTCCACGCGCTCGTAGAACGCGACCTTGAGACGGTCCCCAACGCTGAACAAGCCCCTGATCACCGTGGTCGGCGTGCCTGGTGCAGCACTAACCGCCGTGGAGCGCCCGGTGGCAGCGGGAGCAGCTGAAGCGGCGGTCCGTTCTACGGGTGTCGCGGCCGGCGCATCCAGTACCGCTACGGCCTCTCCCGAGAATTCTGGCGTGGCTCCAGATTCTGCAGATTCTGGTGTGGCTCCAGTCGGTAAATCGTGCCGGCCTCCGATGGCGGCAAACACCTTCTGCGTCAGCGCTGAGGACACAACGTTGACCGGTTGCCGGTGTCCGAGCGCTTCCGCCCCGAGGATGACAAGCCCGGACACTCCCAGGGCCAACAGGATCGGCTTGATTCTCCTGCGGGAGGAGCCCGAGGCTACCGGGGGGGTCTCAGGTTCGTCATTGTCTAGGGCTTCCATGGCGCGTCCTTTCGATTTCGAGGATCACCATCCGTCCCGGAGTGGTCGTCGGGCAAGCGCGAGTGCCAAGGTCGCACGCCATATCGTGGGCCTTTGGAGCCACCGCCACAATCGTCTCTTTGTGGGCACCTCTTTTGCACCCTCGCGCACTCTCCTGGAGCAAGGCGCTTCCACAAAGCAACTTCAGAGCGGATTGCCCCCCGTGCTGCACGAGCACGCCTCTGTGCCACAGCGGATTGCTCCCCTCCCCGCAAATGTACCGCAACGACTTGCACGAGACCGCATTTGCTATTCGCGTTGAACTCCGCCGGTCGATGGAATTGCCGAGTTTTAGGAAAACGCCGCCAAGTTCGCTATTTTCTTTTGCTTAATAGCGCCAGTGCGGCGAGCGCTGTTCGGTTGTTGATTTCAAGCCTCCCATAGATGCGGTGGAGGTGCACGCTGATTGTGCCGTCGGAAAGTTTGAGCCGGCGGCCAATTTCCTTGTTCGATAACCCTTGGGACACCAGGGACATGATCTGGCGCTGCCGATCCGTGAGTAGGTTCTCGTAGACCATGATAGCCCCGGTTTGATCAGAGGGGAGCGCCGAAGAACCGCTCTGGCGACTCATGAGCTGCCGCAGTGACTGCGCCAGTGTTTCGATTGCCGCATCTTTTGGAAGGACCGGGTACGCACCGGCAGCTGCCGATATGACGGGCTCACCGTTTTCGACGGACGCCGCGAAAAAAACGAACTGCGTAGGGAATCCCTCGGAGTTTGCGATGGCGAGGATTTCCAGCCCGGACACGTCGGGCAGCGAAATGGCGATGAGTGCTATGTCGGGCACTAACCTTCGGATCGCGTCAATGCACTCCTTGCCATCGCGGCAAGTTGCAACAACTTCGAAAGCATATTGCCTCCCAAGCACGTTCGTCAGACTGTGCAGAATCCCTGGACGGGGATGTGCGATTACCACACTTGCGCAGCGCATGGCGTCCTGACGCTCTGCTCCCGACTTCCAATTAACTAATTAAAATTTAAAATATAATGCCATAGCTGGGACTGCGTTCCTGGACGATTATTTCCTTTTAAGTTGCGGGCCGAGGGTAACCGTTCGGTGAGGGCCGCGGGATAAATTGCGTGGCGCGGTGGCCCGATAAGGCCGCAGACTGAACGGGGGTTCTCTTCCATTCCCAAGGCAGCAGCTCATTGAGCCGATCTTGCGGGGTGCTGGCGATGCGGGCCAAGACGTCCGCCAGCCAGGCTTGCGGATCGAGGTCATTGAGCTTTGCCGTCATGATCAGCGTCGCCACGGTGGCGGCGCGGTCGGCACCACGTTCGGAGCCGGCGAAGAGCCAGCACTCGCGGCCGAGGGCAAAGCCGCGCAGCGCGCGCTCCGCCGCATTGTTTGTCAGGCAGATCCGTCCGTCATCGACGAAGCGGGCGAACCAGTCCCAGCGGCGCAGCATATAGCCGATTGGCTTGGCGACCGCGGACGAGTTCGACAGTCGAGCGCGTTGCTCGCGCAGCCATGCTTCCAATGCCGTCACAAGCGGACCGCTTTGTTCCTGGCGCACCGCGCCGGCGACTGACTTCACCGAACTCACCGCCCCACAACACCGAGTTCATTTCGTACGCTCAGTGAATGGGCGCCATAGGCGGCACGCCATACCGCAAGCCGGCTTACTCATTCTTTGTACTTGCAGTCTACGCGGCAGCGGAATGATCATGAGGACCGGCCATGTCGCGGCCAAACCGTCTGGGCTGCACCGGAAACAATCCAGCAACCCTCTTCTGCGCTCTCCTCTCCGCGCTCCCCTCGCCATCACGCAGACGCCGCAACAGTAACAGTACCTACCGAAGCAACGCCTCGATCCGCGCTCTCGCCTCCTTGATTCCTTTAGCGTCAGCCTTCGCATATAGATCTCGCGCCTTAACGGTATCCGCTCGCGTTCCATACGTTCCCCATTTAGAAAGTATCGATGGGTCGTAGGTCTCTGCTAGTGCGAAGGTTGCCTGAGCACTGCCCATTTCGACCGCCCGCTCCAGGACGGTCCGCCCCGCGCCGATGTCACCTTGTCCGAGTAGAACGTTCGCACGCGCAAGTAGCCGTGCTGATTGATTAGCTTCTTCGGAATTGGGCTGAGCATCGCCGCGTGCGCTCGCCGGTGTTGCGCCTTCGGCGATGATTTTCCCGTACGGTTCCACCCGTCTCTGAGGTTCGACTCCACCAACGATCGCGATCTTGGCAGCCGATAGTTCTGTCTTGTCAGGAAGAGAAGTGTTCCGCGTCAACGCGAGATCACTCTCCAGCCGCTCGGCCCTCGTGCGCTCCTTCTGCAGAGAGCTGCCAAGGTCATCTGTTTCGCGCGCCGCTTTCTGTTTCGTTTGGGTGGTGTCTTCCGTCGCTTTGCTTACCAGCTCCGTCTGCGCGTCCACATTCGAGCGCGCCGTAGCCAGATCTTTTTCAAGATGCGCGGCCCGGTCGCGCTCCTGCTGCAGAGATCTTCGCAGCTCTCCCATATCGGCCTCCACCGCCTGGTCTAGCTGTATTGCTGTCTCACTGGCCTTCCTGCTGGCTTGCGCTTCGTAGGCGTAAAGCTTGGTGCGGGCGACGGAGAGCTCCTCCGCCAATGCGTTAGCTCTCTCGTGCTCCTTGTGCAGCTCCTCCTCTAGCTGCTTGGCCCGGTCCGGCTCCTCTTGTATAGGGCTGCGCAGCGCCGGTGCAACTGCTGTGGCCTGGCTGGGCTCTGCCACTCGAGCGCCTGCATTGCATGATTGAGTCTCATAGGCATAGATTTTGCTCCGCGCCTTCGAGAGCTCCTGTTCGAGCGCCTGGGCCCTTTCCTGCTCCATCTGCATTGATTGGCTCAGTTCGGTGAGGCCGCCTGGGGCTTGTTTCAGCGGGAAGGCGTGTTCACTTGCTTTGGCTGTCAGTCCGACTTGGGTCTCGAGATCGCGTCGGGCCACCGCGAGATCCTGCTCCAGCCGCCTCGCCCGCTCGCGCTCTCTCTGCAGGGATTCACGCAGCTCTGCGGCCCCGCTCTCCGACTCCTGTCTGAGCCCGGAAATTTCGTCGCTCCTCTTGGCCACCAGTGCAGTCTGTTCTCCGATCTCACGCCGAGCGATTGCAAGATCCGATTTTAACTCATTCGCAAACTCACGCTCTTGCTGCAGCTGCTGCAGCGTCTTCTGCAACTCCGCTGTGCCGCGCTCCGCCAACTGGCCTGCGCGGTCAGCTTTTTCAGTTGCTTCCCTCGCCAGCGTGGTCTGGCTTTGAACATCGCGCCGAGCGGCTAGGAGATCTTGCTCGAGCTGTTCGGTTCGATTGTGCGCCTGCTCGATATGTTGCAGCAAGTCGATATCGCGCTTTGCAACAGAGAGTTCGCACTCCAGCGCGTCTGCTGGCTGGTGTTGCTGTCCAATAGACGGCTTTAACCGGCCTGTGTCGCTCGTCGTAGCTTGCGCCATCCGCGCGAGTTCATGCCGGCTCTCCGGCTTCGGATGCGGCTTATCTTGGTCCTGATTGACGGCCGACCCGCCACTCTTAGCCGGAACCCGAGTAGCCAGAACCCGAGCATGTTGCCAATCCGGTGGCGCACGTCGCGCCTGATCAAGGAAAGCTTGAGTTCCGGACGTCCACGTCATAGCGAGGAGAGCTGAAGCGATCCACAAGGGCCCAGACAGATTATTCACTGTGTCTTGCTCCAATAGGCATTTTGCCTGAATGAGGTCTTCTCCGAAACCTGTTGCAGTCTCCGCGAGTGCAGGTGATTCCACGTCAGTGTTTGTCAGTTTTTGCATTCGGCGATCGAGATGCAGCAACCGGGCAGGAACCATCCTGCATGCATCATTATGCAGTTCGCTCGGCTATGAGCTACTCCTCCGAATGGTGTACCCTCGTACCTACTTCGGAGTTACACGGCGGCGGGGGTCGACCTGGACCAGATCGGCGAAGACAAGAGCGAGCGGCTGGACATGGTGCCGGCGCAGTTCCGCCTTGTCGTTCCAAGTACGTCTGCCGTGCCTGCGAGATGGCGTCCTGCAGGCCGAGGCTCCGGCGCGGTTGATCGCCAGGGCATCGCTGCGGATCGAGCGACTCTGGCGAACTGGGCTGGGCATGCTGCCTTCCACCTGCGCCCGCTGCATGAGCGCCTCCTCACGGTGCTTCGCGCGAGATCAAAGCTGTTCGCCGACGAGATGACGGTGCCGGTGCTCGATCCCAGTCGAGGGCGTACCAAGACCGGCGAGGTCTGGGCCTATGCCGCCGACGGCACGCCCTGGCGCCTCGATCCGCCAGCATCGCCTATGTCTATGCACCCGACCGCAAAGCCGAGCGGCTGTGCAGCCATCTTGCTGGGCGTCCTGCAGGTCGATGGCTACAACGCCCACCCGAAGCTTGCAAAACGTGGCGAGGCCGAGCTCGCCTTCTGCTGGAAGCACGTCCGGCGCAACTTCTACGAACTCGCGGCAGCCGCCCCGCTCCGATCGCGAGCGAAGCGCTGAAGCACATCGTCGTATTCTATGCGATCGAGATCCGCGGCCGCAGCGCGGAGGAGCGTCGCCTCGTGCGGCAGCAGAAGAGCGGACCACTGGCCGATAGCTTCGAGGGATGGCCGCGCGCCAAGGTGGCTCTCATCAGCCAGAAGATCAAGCTCGCCGAGGCCATCCGCTACGCCCTCTCGCGCCGGCAAGGCTTAACGCGCGTCATCGAACTGGACAACAATACCGTCGAACGATCAATCAGTAGTACCAAGCTCCGTCGCAAGAACGCACTCTTTGCCGATTCCGACGGCGGTGCCGAACACCGGGCTGTTGTCACCTCCCTGGTCAAGACTTGCAAGCTCAACGGAGTCGATCCGCTCGCCCATCTCACCGACGTCCCATCCTCAAAGGGCCTCCAAGCCGCGACATCGACCAGCTACTGCGTTCGGCCTACCGCGCTCAAGCCCTCAAAGCTGGCCTGAGAACGACATACTTCCTTCTCGGCGAAACCGATACCAAGCTGTCAGACTGGATGATGCTGGTCTGAACTTTGACAGAAGGTCAGCTCTGTGATCTCGCGCTTACATGGCGAGGTTCGCGAGCGGAAAGCCACCGTAAACACGCAGATCAGGCCGATAAGCGATCTGGTCCCGCGTTCGCAGTTTATAGCAAATCATATATAGACTTCGATTTAATTATAATGTCCGATAATTAATGAAGCCGCGCGACATTTAATAAATGCTGGTGACTCCTGATCCCAATTTGGATCATTTTGTTTTCAAGAAATGCAAGCGCAACAGCACGACTGCGGTTGCCGTAAGCTAGCAAGCAAATGGGCGTCTCACCGACTTTTGTCCATAGCAAGGTTGGACATTAACGCCGTCCAGAATCAACGTGGAGGGTCGGCTCAACCAAATCCAAGCATCTCTTTGGGTGTAGATCGGAGAGCCAGTATGAGTCGGAGACATTTTTTCGGAACCATACTCCTGGGAAATAGCAGCTTACTTAAAGAAGGCGTTGCCAGAATCCTGCGTTCGGCCAACTTTCGCATCGTGGCTTCAGTGGCATCCGCCGACGATCTTCAAAGCGGCAAAGTCAAATCACGCCAACTGCTATTTATCGCTATCCATACCGGCGACAACTTTGACTTACCAAAGCAAATTGAGCATTTGAGGGCCCGCAACCCGGATGCTCGAATCGCAGTGGTTACCGATCGCTGTCGCCTAGAAGAGCTGGTCTCAGCATTTCGGGCAGGAGCTAGTGGCTATTTCGTTGATATCATGACCTCCGAAGTGTTCACAAAAGCATTAGAACTGGTGATGATGGGTGAAACAGTTCTCCCCTCGGCATCTTTGCCATTCGTGCTCGGGCCTGAAATCGCGCCCGCAGAACACGCCGGCCCAAACAGCGCCGACGACGCGCTCCTCGCTGCCACTGAGGACATTGCGCCCCAGCTTTCGCCACGGGAGAAATCGATCCTGCGCTGTCTGATCGATGGCGATTCTAATAAATGCATCGCACGGAAAATCAACATCGCGGAGGCCACCGTGAAGGTCCATGTCAAGGCGATCCTTCGCAAGATCCGGGTCCACAATCGCACACAAGCGGCGATTTGGGGGATGAATTGCGGATGGCTGCCACGAACGAGTGGCAACGGTCACGGCAAGTGACCGCGTCGTGAGAGCAACAATGAGTCAAAAACGTAGCACCACGCGAGAAGGCGCCGGCAAACCCTGAGCACGACATGCTCAAGTAGGCGTACGAATGCGACTGTTTGGAAGTGTGCTCACGGGAGCCGGAGAGACGGTGGGCACGGCACTAATGCGCCTTTGCCCAGCCCTGCATCAGTCTCAATTAAACAGGCAGCTGCCCTTCACAGTCACTCGCGTGCCGGAGCGCGTATGCGGCCAGTAGTCCCACATCGCGCGGTGCTGGGTGCAGCCGTTGTCCCAAAGGGCGATGGCATTCTTGGTCCAGCGGAAGCGGCATTGAAACAGCGGGTTTTCGACATGCTGGTAGAGATAGGCGAGCATCGCGTCGCTCTCGTCGTTCGGTGGAGCTTGCCGGAGCATTCGAAGAATGGGGCTGACATACCAACGGGGTAGTCACTTTGAGCATTTGATTGTATTTCGTATTTCGCTTTCGCTTTGATGCTCAGCGATGGCACATGGTCGGATCGCTTCTCCAAGAATGTGCCTCAGGCCAAACAAGTCAGGTACCAAACAATTCAGGTACCAAACAATACGGTCACGCTCCTTGGCTTGGTGTAATCTCCGCCACCCCAAGCTGCTGAAGTGTCAGCCACATTAGACGACACGTATTCACAGGATGATCGATCATGCAATCGCCCTCAATAGCGTGGTGACTTAACCATAAACGACTCAGGCCAGATTGCCTGGTGTTACTACAACGATGTTTGCCGCGGGTTGTCTGTAGCGGCGGCAGCTACACCAATGAATAGGGTGTGAGAGGATGTCACGCTCAGGCGAGGGCTGGTCTGCAGAACAGGTTCGACAATGACCGTCTGCGAAGCGGCGCGGGTCGCGTTGTTCACTATATTCATTGCAGCCGCCTGGCTCGTCGAACCATCCCTCGCGCAAAGGCGACCATCCGCTTCTCCGAATGAAAGCGCGAATGTGCCTCCGGCGAAGGAAAGCGCCCCCAGGAAGGAAGCCGGAACATCCGAGAACAGGTACAGGGCCGGAGTCGTTACTGGTACACCGCGCAGCACCGAATTCGCCATAGCTCAAGAAATCGCAACCGCGTTGGCCAGCGGTCAAGAGACCGGCCCTCGCGGAGAGGTGGCTTTGCGGGTAATGCCCATAGCGGGGAACGGTGGCATCAGCAACATCCTGGACATGCGTCCCGCCTCGGGAGCCGACATGGCAATCGCGCCCGTCGTCTTGGCCAATCGAGTGCGTGATTCAGGGACATTCGGCGATATCCGTCAGAAGCTTGTCTACATTACCGTTCTTTTTCCCCAAGAGTTCCATCTGCTCGCACGGCCTGAAATCAGAACTCTGACAGATCTCGGGGGAAAGACAGTCAATCTCGGCGAAGAAGGCAGCTCTGGAGCTGTACTTGGTCGTGACGTGCTCAATCGCCTAGGCGTCACGATCAGCGAATTGAACCTGGGTTTGGACGCCGCGCTAGATGGAATGCGAAAGGGGCAAATATTCGCCACCCTGTTGGTTTCGGGAAAACCGGTCAACTTCTTAGCGCGTTATCAGGAATCCGAAGGCATTCACTTCCTGCCGATCCCGTATTCGCCAAGACTGGAGGATGATTACCTGCCATCGGCTTTCCGTCACGAGGACTATCCAAACATCATCCCGGCTGGCGAAAGCGTCGGCACGATTGCAATCCAATCCGCTCTTTTCGCTTACAACTGGCCGATCCGCAGCGAGCGGTTCCAACTAACGGAATTGTTTGTCCAGACATTGTTCTCGCGATTCCCCGACTTTCTAGGGGACGCTCACCACCCAAAGTGGAGAGACGTGAACTTGGCGGCGCTGCTTCCGGGGTGGCAGCGATTTCGTCCCGCAGAGCGCTGGCTCCAGCGGCCACTGGGGAAGAGGCCGGACTTCGTAAGACGTTCGGCCGATTCCTCGAACAGAAATCAATCGACAATCTGTCCGAACGCGAAGCCCTGTTCCAGCAGTTCGTGCGGTGGGAAGAACGGAAACCGGCGGAGTGAGCGAATCGGGAGACCTGAATGCGCAATCGAGTAGCCGTCGCGGCACTAGCTGCATTGCTCGGAATTACGGCCGACGTGCGACGGCCTTGCGCGCAACCTGATCGAGCCGAACGCACGGCGGGGGAGGCGCCTGCATTAATGCGATTGCAATTGGCCCATCATGAAGTGGAAATGCACGCCCGAGGTCATGGCCGCGACAAAGTACACAGGAGGCCTCACGTCTATCGTTCGCTTCCAAATCAGCGGAAGATTGCCGAAAGGGACGGTTACCAACGGGTCAGCGAACTCGTGAACTTCCCAAAGTTCTTTCCAGGTCTTGGCATCATCTTTGTCAAACCCGAAACTTTGCCGCTAGGGCCCTTCCTTTGCTTCGATCGGAAGGATCGCTTGGTAGCGACCGTGTATATGGTCCCGACAAAAGATATCAACGATCACAAACCAATGGAGACCACCGGGTTCGCCGGACGAGTTGACCACGTCAGCTTCTACTTCAACCCGGGTCACCCCGGAGTGGACATGCCGCACTACCACGTTGTGATCTGGCATGTGACCAAGAAGCAGGAAGAGCGCGTTGCGAAAACGCGCACAACACCACCGGGCAAGACGCCAGTACACCGGCTCGTCCTCGGTCACTAGGGCTACCCTCGGTTGACGCGGGCAGCGCGGCAAGGGAAGGAATCCGACGAGGCACTCAACTCCGTCGCAAAAACAATGCCTCGGTACGCGCTGGAGCACCCCGCTCTGGACGGAGCTTCTTTGCTAGCACCAGCAGGTCACCAGCAGCCCCTTTGGCGACCTGCCCTGCTTCCTTGGTCCGATCTCTGAAAGTCTCTCGAGCAGGCATCTTTGCAATCGCCTCTTCAAGCTCGACCGCGATAGCCCTGTAGCGTGCGAGCAGCCTCGCGAACGCATCCCGCTTGAGTTCACTCTTCGCGGCCTGCTGCGTGCGCTCGCATTCTGCAATTTGCCCGCGAAGTAGCTCTAGGTGGGCTTGCTTCATGGTCGTTCCTCTCCGGGAATGTACCCATTTTTCCCGAAAGGGTCCCACGTTAAGCCGGATGTCCTCTCCGGCTAACATAGATTAAAGGAACTTCGGACTTTTCCCGTTCTGCGACGCAAAATCATTCGCACGTAGGTCGATTTAAATTCTTCTGCACCCGGATTTAGATCGTTTTGCCCGGTCTATTTTCACTGTGTGCGCGCTGCAGCGAAAACATTGCTGCGGCTTCGTCTTTCTAGACGACTTCATCCGACCCGCTCTTCTTCGGCAATAGGCGACCATCGTTTATCGGGCGAGGAAGGCGCTGCGCACAGTCCTACTCCGGCGCGCTCACTTCGATATTGCGGCGGAGACGGGGGAGGCACCTTCTCGGCGAGCGCCGCAAGCTCTTCAGCGATAAGCGGACCTGACAGCGGCGCCCGCTGATCCGTTAAGGCTTTCCTTTGATCGCGCAGCCGACAGCTTTCTTCGATGGCAACTTGGGCGCGGAGATAGCCGCGGGAGCGGCCTTCGCCGAATTTTAGGTGATAGGAACAGCTCTCCACGGCTCGCGTTGGCCGTGCCATTGATGCTCTTGCTAGGAGGGCTGAGATGCAGAGGGAGATTTGGATTGTAGTGGGGGCTTTGTCCTCAATCACCCTACTCGCGAGCATCTGCATCGTAGCCCTGCCCAAAATTTCGTTCGACCAAAGAGGCGTGCCGAACTCCGATGCATCTATGCTTTTTGTGTCCAAGAACAGCCCATATATGCGGAACGAGCGCTAGCTGCCCACCCGAAAGACGACCCTATCCGGAACATGTTTTCGACTGCAGCATTTTACCGCCATGAGAGGTACTTCTTTCATGTCATTCACGGCCGGACGCACGTCGACGAGGAAGGCGAGGAGCTGCCTGACAAGCATGCCGCATGGAAAGAGGCCACCGTTATGGCCGGGCAGACCCTACACGAGCTCGACGGAAAGCTTGCGCCCGGACGCGATTGGCGGATGGAAGTGACGGACGAGTTTCAAAACACGCTCTTCGTCTTGCATATCCAGGCGAACGTCAGCTGATACAGCCGCGGAAGGAAAGTGACCGGTCAGAAGATCACTCTCGGCCAATGTGAGGCGCCGCGCCTGCGCGCGAGCCTCTGGTCGTGGTCGACGCTCACCGACATGGGGGAGTCGCTCGGCGGCCGCCGCGCTCTCGCGGTCGCCTAGCGAGAGCAAGGGCAAGTAATGGCGCGCGATCAGAAGATCACGCTCGGTCAGATGCGCAATCCGGACGGCGGCCGCGGCGGCACACGCCACCTGCTAGTTTGTTGCGCCGACTACAAATGCGGCCACATGGTCCGGCTGGCGTCGGCCGAGGTTGACCAATGGCCGGATGACCTGCGCCTGTCGGATCTCGAGCCGAAGTTCACCTGTCGCAAATGCGGCCGGCGCGGCGCCGATGTGCGGCCGGATTTCGATTGACCCGAGATGGGCCTGCGCGGTTAGAAGTTGTCCAATTCGCTTTGCGTCCCGCGCATACAGGCCTTCACAAACTCTCGTTTTGCACGGTCCTGTCCTTTTGCAATTCCGCCCGCACTGGAAAAGCCGCGTTCCCTGGGACACTCCGGACGCGTGTCGTCCATTCGACTGCACGCTCGCGAGCATGTGGGGTCCGTGCGGTCCTGAATCCAGCCGTCCTCGCGCTCGCGAATGACGCGGACTTCGTGCAGCACGGACCCTTCAACGAAAACCTCGGCGATGACGGAAGCCCCCCGGCTATTGAGCGATCAGGCGCGCCTCAGAGTCCAGCCGCGGGAAGCGGGGGAGAGAGAACGCAAAACATTCCGTGGAAGTTTTCGCCAAGGCTCCGCTGCTCCTGGTTGAGAGTTGGTTCGCACGACGGCGTTGGGAGAACCGCGGTCGCAACCTTCATGCGGTGTCGGGCGACGTGGAAAATTGACCCCCTGACGACACGAGGAATTGACCCCCTCGCGACACGGTCAGAACGGGGGTTTTATGCAGCGACTCAGTTCAG
>NZ_JADPJR010000156.1:0-509 GCF_023073535.1 Bradyrhizobium sp. 179
GAGCGCTCGCTGGAGCGGTTTGATCTCTATCCGAGCCGGCTCCTCGGTGACAGCGGCTATGGCTCGGCCGAGATGCTCGCCTGGCTGGTCTATGAGCACGGGATCGAGCCGCACGTTACAGTGTTCGACAAATCGGCCCGCACAGACGGGATCTTCTCGCGCGACGACTTCACCTATGACCATGCTGGGGACATCTATCGTTGCCCTGGTGGCAAAGTTCTTACCACGACCGGAACGTTGGTGAATGATGGTGCCACCATGCTTTACCTCGCCAGCAAGCGCGATTGTGATCGATGCGCATTGAAGCCCCGATGCTGCCCCAAGCAGGCTTCACGGAGGGTGCCCCGCTCGATCTACGAGGGCGCTCGCGACATGGCGCGCCAGATCGCGAGATCGTGGGAGGGAGGCACCTCGCGCCGGCTCCGCAAGAAAATCGAGATGTTGTTCGCGCACCTCAAGCGCATTCTCAAGCTCGACCGTTTGCGTTTACGAGGTCCAAACGGCGCGCG
>NZ_JADPJR010000118.1:0-54869 GCF_023073535.1 Bradyrhizobium sp. 179
GACCTGCGCGGCGAATCCTACGGCCTGCTCATCGACCAGATCGGCGAGGTGCTGCGCCTGCCCGAGGACGGCAAGGAAGACAACCCCGTCAACCTCGACCCCCGCATGGCCAAGCTCGCCGGCGGCGTCCACCGCCTCGACGGCCAGCTCATGGTCGTCCTCGACGTCGATCGCGTCCTCGAGCTCGAAACCAAAGTGCAAATGGCTGCGTGAGCCAACCGAAACATCGAAGCCGGAGAACCGAAATGAAGACGTGTTTGGTGGTCGATGATTCCAGTGTCGTGCGCAAGATCGCGCGCCGGATCCTGGAAGGCCTCGAGTTCGAGGTCACCGAGGCCGAGGACGGGTCGAAGGCGCTCGAAATCTGCCAGCGCAAGCTGCCCGATGCGGTGCTGCTCGACTGGAACATGCCCGTGATGGACGGCTTCGAGTTCATGGGCCACATGCGTCGCCTGCCCGGCGGCGACCAGCCCAAGGTGGTGTTCTGCACCACCGAGAACAACGTGGCTCATATCGCCCAGGCGCTCAGCGGCGGCGCCAACGAGTACATCATGAAGCCCTTCGACAAGGACATTATCGCCGATAAATTCGCTGAAGTTGGTTTGATCCCGGTCGGACAAGCCATGGTCTGAGTGTGTCTGGCCCGCGTGTCTTGGCCAGAGTGTCCCCTGTACAGTTTCGAAGAGGCCATCAGTGACGCCGACCGAGTATGAGTATCTGCGCAAGTTCCTAAAGGATAATTCCGGTCTCGACCTGTCCGCGGACAAGCAATACCTGATCGAAAGCCGTCTCCTGCCGCTCGCCCGCAAGGCCGGGTTCTCCGGCATCGCCGAGCTTGTGCAGAAGCTGCAAGCCGGCTCGCGCCCGCTGATCACCGACGTGGTCGAAGCCATGACCACCAACGAGACCTTCTTCTTTCGCGACAAGGTGCCGTTCGATCATTTCCGCGACACGATCATGCCCGAGGTCATCAAGGCGCGCGCCGGCCGCCGCAGCGTGCGCATCTGGTGCGCCGCCGGCTCGACCGGGCAGGAGCCCTATTCGCTGGCGATGTGCCTCAAGGAGATGGGCGCGGCCCTCACCGGTTGGCGCATCGAGATCATCGCGACCGATCTGTCGCAGGAGGTGCTGGAAAAGGCCAAGGCCGGGGTCTACAGCCAGTTCGAGGTGCAGCGTGGCCTGCCGATTCAGATGCTGGTCAAATATTTCAAGCAGACCGGCGAGACCTGGCAGATCAATCCCGAATTGCGGGCGATGATCCAGCATCGGCAGCTCAATTTGCTGCATGATTTTGCCCAGCTCGGCACCTTCGACGTGATCTTCTGCCGCAACGTGCTGATCTATTTCGACCAGGACACCAAGATCAACGTCTTCAACCGTCTGGCGCGCCAGATCGAGCCCGATGGCTTCCTGGTGCTGGGTGCAGCCGAGACCGTGGTCGGACTGACCGACACGTTCAGGCCGATTGCGGAACGGCGCGGCCTCTACAAGCCGAACGATCCGCGCACGGCGGCAGCCAAGCCGGCTCTGGCCGGCGTGGCCCCGCGCCTCGCGGTGATGGCAGGACGGTAAGCATGGCCGAGGATGGAAAAGGTGCGGAGCGCGTGACGTTCAGCCGTGGCTATGACGTCTGCATCATGGCGATCGACGGCACCTGGCGGCGCGACTGCAAGCTCAACGCGATCTCCGATACCGACGCCATCCTCACGGTGGAAGGCTCGATCCAGGGGCTGAACCTGAAAGAGTTCTTCCTGCTGCTGTCGTCAACCGGCCTCGCCTACCGCCGCTGCGAGCTGGTGCGCGTCAACGGCGCCGAGATGGACATCCAGTTCCTGCGCGGCAAGAACCGGAAGAAGCGCGGCGCGGCCGGAGGCCATGACGCCGCGGCCTGATCGGGGCGTGGCTGCCGCCGCGCTTTCCGCCATGTTGCTTTAGATTTGCTGAAACATCCGAACCAATTTGCCGGAGCAGCTTTACGTCATCTAAGCGCGAGCCGTGTAGCCATTGCTGGTCTCAATCTCAGGATACGGCAATGCCCAGAAGCTCTCTCTCCCCGATCCCGTCAAACCTGCCCGACGTCGCCGAGCGGCGTGCGCTTCAGCTCCTGGTGGTCGATGACGACGCCACGCAGCGCAGCCTGATCACAGTCGCCGCCAAGCAGGCCGGCCACGAAGTCACCGTGGCGCCGTCGGTGGCGGAAGCGATCAAGAAGCTTCGCGCCGCGCGCTTCGACTGCGTTACGCTCGACCTCGTGCTGGAGGATGGCGACGGCATCGACGTGCTGCGCGAGATGAAAGAGGCGAAATTCGCCGGCGCCGTGATCGTGATCAGCGGTATGGACGGCAAGCGCCGCAGTGCTGCCCGCAGCTTCGCCCGTTCCGTCGGGATCGAGCTCCAGAGTCTGCCGAAGCCGCTGGATCTCGCGGCCCTGCGCATCAGCCTCGCTAATCTTAGCAAGACCGCGATGGGCTTGCCCGCCATCCATACTTGGGGTGGTGTCGCCACCGAGGCGATCGTGGAACGGCACCGCGCCTGAAGCATGATCCGGATCCGAAGGGCCGCGTTAGCGCAAAGTGCGAAGCGGTTTTCCGAAAAGATCATGCTCAAACAACAGCCTAAAGCGCGATGACGATTGATCCTGATCTCGTCGCGCTTTAGCTGCGGAGCTGCCATGCGATCGGATGTGGCGGCTGCGCCGCCGCGCTGATCGCGATCCTACACGTCGCTGGATTCCGATAGGCATTGCAGGGCGTGGCGAAGCCCCGCCCTGCAGGCGCCGAGGGCGACGCTCGCGGTGGCGTATGGGGGCGTGACGTCGTCGAGGATGAAGACGTCCGCGGAACTTTCCGGATCATCGCCGTGTTCTTGATCCATGGCTGCGGCGATCCGGCGCATGCTGGTCTCGATCTGCGCGATCAGCAAGCGAAGGTCAGCCGCAATCAGCTCACGGCTCTCGACTTCGGGCGTTGCGACCAACGGCGGCGTATCGGCCAAATTTAGCATGGATATTCTCCGTCCTCTGCAATTAGGCGCCATGCCGCTACTTGTGCGTTAAGTCCGTGTCCCGTACAAATACGGGTGGGCCGAATCCGCGCCGAACGCCATAACGGTTGGCGCGGACGCGAGTCCTTCATGCCAACCGGATGTGGCACATGGCCGAACAAAGCTCTCGCGGTGAAATCTTCGTGGTCGACGACGACCCTGCCGTTCGCGACACCTTGTCGATGGTGTTGAAGGCGGCGGGCTATGAGGTGATCTGTTTTGCGGACGGCGCAGCGCTGCTATCCGTCGCGCGAAACCGCACACCGGCTGCGATCCTGCTCGACGTGCATATTCCCGGAAAGTCGGGCCTCGACATTCTCAAGGAATTGCACGGCGAGGACTATCCGGCGCCGATCTTCATGATCTCCGGGCAGGGCGACATCGCGATGGCGGTGGGCGCGATCAAGAGCGGTGCGCTCGACTTTATCGAGAAGCCATTCCGCGGCAGCGAGATTGTCGGCCGACTCGACGAGGCGATCGGCGCCTATGCACGACGGCAGGCGGAGAACGCGTCGCCGAAATTCGGTTCGCTGCATTTCCCCGGACGCGAGCCGTTGACGCGCAGGGAGCGCGAGGTGCTCGAGCAGTTCGCCTCCGGTGCATCCAACAAGGAAGCCGGCCGTACGCTCGGCATCAGCCCGCGTACCATCGAGGACCACCGCGCCAACATCATGAAGAAGCTCGGCGCGCGCAATGCCGCCGACCTGATCCGCATCGTGATGACCGCAGCCCAGCGCGCGTCGTAGGACGAGATCTCTCTTTCGTGCCCCGGACCCAGCGCGTCACGCACTGATGCGCTGCCGAGCCGGGGTCCATCTTTTCAACTAATCGCAAGAAGTTCTGGGTTCCGACTCTGCGGCGCAGTGTTCCACGTTGCGCGAACATACCTCACTCGCTCAATGCCTTTCGGATGATCCGCGCCAGATCGGACTTGCGATAAGGCTTGGCCAGCAGCAGCACGCCCGCATCCAGCCGGCCGTGATGGATGATCGCATTCTCGGTATAGCCGGAGGTGTAGACCACCCTGAGATCGGGGCGGGTCTTCTGGAGCTCGTCGGCGAGCTGACGCCCGTTCATCTTGCCGGGCATGATGACGTCGGTGAACAGGAGGTCGAACGGCTTGCCTGCGGCAACGATCGCGAGCGCCTCGGCCGCGTTCGCGGCCTGCAAAGTGACGTATCCCAGCGAATGCAGCTGAGCCAATACGTAGTCACGGACCAGCCGGTCGTCCTCGACCACAAGGATGGTCTCGTGCCCGCCCTCGATTGGCGCCGCCGTCACACCCTCGCCGACCGCCGTCGGTGTCTTGCCCGGCGGCAGGTACATCTTGATCGTGGTGCCGTGGCCTTCCTCGCTGTAGATCTTGATGTGCCCAGCGGACTGCTTGATGAAGCCGTAAACCATTGAGAGTCCGAGTCCGGTGCCCTTGCCCGGGCCCTTCGAGGTGAAGAAGGGATCGAACACCCTGGGCAGCATGTTCGCAGGGATTCCGGTGCCGGTGTCGCTCACGGCAATCAGCGCATAGTGCCCCGGCGGTACGTCGTTGGCGCTGGCATAGACCTCGTCGAGATAGGCGGCGCCCGTCTCCAGAATCAGCTTGCCGCCGCCTGGCATGGCGTCGCGGGCATTGAGCGCGAGATTGAGGATCGCGGTGGTGAGTTGGTTGGGATCGACGATCGCGACGCAGCTCTCGTCCTCGAATGCCGATTCGATCTGGATCTGCTCGCCCAGCGTCGGGCGCAGCAGTTTCGCGGTGTCGACGATCAGCGAATTGATATCGACCTCGCGCGGCTGGAGCGGCTGCTTGCGCGCGAAGGCGAGCAGGTGCTGGGTCAGATCGGCGCCGCGCGCGGCCGCCTCGTCGATCATCTTGGTGATGGCCGCGAGCTGCGGCTCCTTCTCGACCGCCTCCGCCAGGATCTCGATGGTTCCGGTGATGACGGTGAGGATGTTGTTGAAGTCGTGCGCCACGCCGCCGGTAAGCTGGCCTACGGCCTCCATCTTCTCGGCATGACGGATGCGCTCCTCGGCGGCGATCTTGTCGGTGAGGTCGCGGTAGAAAACGTTGAACAGCAGGCCCTCGCGGCGCTTCAGCGCGGTGACGCTGAGCTCGGCCCTGAACTCCTTGCCGTCGTGGCGGCGGCACATCAGCTCGCGGCGTCGATTCAACGTCCTGTCGCCCTCGTGTTCCAGGAAGTGCTTCAGGCCGGTCCAGACCCTGTCGCGTTCGCTTTCGGCGACGATCAGATCGATCGTGTTCTTGCCGAGCACCTCGTCGCGGCGCCAGCCGAACAGCCGTTCGGCTTGCGAATTCCAGTTCAGGATGCTGCCGGTCTCGTCGGTCTGCACGAAGGCGTCGAGCGAGGTCTCGACGATGTTGCGGGCGAGACGTTCGCTCTCGCGCAGCGATTCCTGCGCGAGCCGCGCCTCCGTCATGTCGCGTCCGACGAAGAAGAAGCGCTGCGCCTGCTCGGACCAGTTGCCGAGCCAGGACAGCCAGACCTCGTGTCCGTTCTTGTGGAAGCAGCGCGTGTCAGCGAGCTTCGGCCGCTCGCCACGCCGCATCACGCGCATGTTCTGGCGAGACTGCTCCAGATGGTCGGGATGAACGAAGTCGGCGCCGTTGCGGCCGATCATCTCCTCCGGCGGGTAGCCGAGAATGGCCTCGCTGCTCGGGCTGATCTGCGCGATGTGGCCGTGCGCGTCCATCACCATGATCAGGTCCTGCGACGTCTCGAAGATCTGCCGCCGCTCCTCGAGCTGCTGCTGCAGCGCCCGTTCGGCCCGCCGCGCCTCGGTGAGGCTGCGTGCAGATCCGGAGGCGCCGACGATCTCGCCCGACGGTCCCCGGATCGGCGAGAGGCTGAGCGAGATCTCGACCGGAGTGCCGTCCTTGCGCAAGCGCACCGTCTCGAACCGTTCTATCGGCTCGCCCCGGGCGATCCGCTGCAAATAGAGCTTGCCCTGCTCGCGGCGATCGGCAGGTACGATGATCGCGGTGGATTTCCCGATCGCCTCGTCCGCCGAATAGCCGTAGAGGCGTTCGGCAGCCGGATTCCAGCCCGTGATGATCGCATCGAGCGTCTGCATCACGATCGCATCGTCGGATGATTCCACTGCGGCGCTGAACAAGCGCTCGCGCGCTGCATGATGGCTTCGAGCTGCCTCGGTGCGGCGATGCTCCTCGATCTCGCGTTGGAGCGCGGCCGTTTTCGCCCGGGTCTCCTCGACCATCTGGGCAAAGGCCCGTGCCAGCACGCCGGTCTCGCCGCTGGCGTCGACCGGTATGTCCGCGGGACGCCCGCCGCCGATGGCTTCCACGGCCGCGGTCAGGCGCCCGATCGGGCGCGTCAGCGAGCGCGCCAGGAGCACCGCGAGTAAAGCCGCAGCGAGCACGGCAAGCCCGCCGACGAGCAAGGACGTTCTTTGAATGGCTGCCGGCACGAGGCCGAACACCGGCGGGGGAATCGTCTCGATGATCGCAACCCATTCCTTGCCCACGAGCAGCGCCGGCGCGATGGCCGCCCCGCTCGGGCGGCCCGATCCGTCGGTCATGAGCCGCGTGGATCCTTCCAGCGTCCCGGCCAAGGCTGCAAAATATGGAAAATCCTTGCGCCAGTCGTTGGGACGATCATGCAATGCGCCGAACTCCCGGGTGCGATCGGGATGGACGAGATAGTCGCCGCGCGAATTCACGACGTAGATCTCTCCTCCTGAGGCAGCCGTCGCTCGGACGCGCTCGAGGGCCGGACGCATGTCGATATTGGCAATGATGATGCCGAACGGCCTGCCGTCCGGCGTGAACAGGGGTGTCGCGACGCGCAACGTCGGAATGTGGGAGGCGGTGGTTCCCCCCTGGCGCGTGGCGAGATTGATCGGTGAAACATAGATTTCACCCGCCGCCAGTCGAATCGTCTCGTGGAAGTAGGCTCGTTCGCCCTTGCGCTCCAATTCGTCACTGGGGACGATCCGCGCCTTTCCATTCGGGCCGGAGCGATCGACGCGGACCAGCTCGCGCTGGTCGTCGTCCAGACCGATGATGCGAAACTGTCCATAGCTGGGCTTGGCGTCGATCTCGGCGGCGAGCCGCGCTGCGATGCGCTCGCGCCAGGTTTGTTCCGAAACGCCGTCGGATGGGTCGATGCCTCCACCAATGTGAGCGCGGATCAGGCCGTTGATGGCTGCGGCAGAGCGGTAGCCGAGCAGATCGCCGCGCGCGCCGGCAACGTAGGATTCGAGATTGGTTGCCAGCAGCCGTGACTGGGCTTCGACGCGTTCCAGCACCCGCGGAATGACGGCCTGGGTGGTGTTGCGATAGCCGAGCCATCCGACAGCGGCCACGGTCACCGCCACCAGCAGGATCATCGCGATGGCAAGCCGCGTTGCGAGCGTCATGGGGATATTCGCACCGCTTCCCGAATGGCCGTGCCTGTTCCGGCCTGCAACGGAATGAAGCTCCTTGTCATCGCTGGCCGATGCCGACATCCGGATTCCCCAGCGATGCCGCCTGTGCCGTGCCTAGGCAACCATCGACCGCCGCGAGCAGTGCGCCTGGTCGGAACGGCTTTTGCAGGCTTGCCTCCGCGCCGAGCTTGGTTGCCATCTTCAGGAAATCCGGCTCCGCATAAGCGTCCGGCGTGGCCGAACGGCCGGAAATGACGATGATCGGGATGGCTGGGGCCAGCGCCCGGATATGGCGCATCGTTTCCAGCCCGTCCATGCCGGGCATGAAAATGTCGAGAAACAACAGGTCGAACGGGCTAGCCTCGAACAACGCCAGTCCCTTGTGGCCATCGCAGGCGACGGTGACGTGATGACCGGCCCTCTCCAGGAGCAGCCGGATCGTGATCTGCACGGCCGCGTCGTCATCCACGATCAGGATGTTGGCCACGTCTGAAATCCTCCGGACCGAATGGAACATTCCCAGCGGCCCAAATCAAATCATCAAACACGAAATTGTTGCGCGGATTCTGCCCAGCCTGCAAGCACTTCGCGAGCGACACCATTCCGCTCGAGACTAACCCGATCCCGCCGACTATATGCATGCTCTCGTGCATAAGAGGCCAACTCGGGGACTCCTAGTCGGTCAGATACTCGGGATAGCGGCTTCGAATCTTGTCCAGCTCGCTCAGCGTCCCCGACAGATGCTTGCGCAGATGCTGTTGCGCGGCCTCGGCGTCTCCAGTCTCGATCGCGCGCGCGATCAGTCTGTGGTGCCGGACGATGTTCTGGGCCTTGCCAGGCGAGGGCAAATGCAGCCGTCGCAGTCGATCGATATGTCCGCTGCGGCTGCGCACCAGCGTCCAGAGCTCCTGCTTGCCGGCGGCCCCATAGAGCTGCGCGTGAAAATCATTGTCGCCGGCGATGAAGCTCTCGAAGTCGCCGGCCTTGGCGAATTGTTGCTGCAGCGCGATCGCGTGGTCGAGGCGGATGACCAGAGCCGCGTCATCCCTTTCCGCGAGCAGACGGACGATTTCGAGCTCCAGCGCCTGGCGCAGGAAATGCGCCTGCTCGGCGCGACCGACATCGACCCGGCTGACCACGGTCGCGTGCTGCGGAAACACGTCGACGAGCCCTTCTTCCTCCAGTCGCATCAGGGCGTCGCGGATCGGCGTCGAGCTGACGCCGAACTGCGCGGCGAGATCGGTGCGCGACAACGGCGCGCCCGGCGGCAGCTCGAGCGCGACAATCGCGTTGCGCAGCCGCTCGAATACCTGCGGCGCGGCCTGCCGGGCCCGGTCGAGCCGCGCGCGGGAGCGGGCGGCGGCATGGGACGCGGGATGGGTTGATTCCATGGCGACGGCTCCGGCGGGCTTGCCATTGATGCACTAATGCATTAGTGCATCAATGGCAATGGCATCGCACGTCAATGGCGGCCGGAGGAAACGAACAACAATGATGAAGCAATTGCAGAGTGGGTTTGCAGCCATCGCCCTGATCGCCGGGACGGCCTTGGTGGGCTCGCCGGCCAAGGCTCAGCAGAAATCCGAAGTCGCGCTGTCGCGCCAGCCCGGCATCTTCTACATGCCGAGCCACATCATGGAGAAGCTGAAGCTGATCGAGAAGCACGCGGCTTCCGTCGGCGTACCCGGTGTCACTACCAAATGGATCACCTTCTCCGGCGGCGGGGCGCAGACCGACGCGCTGCTCGCCGGCGGCGTCGACATTCTCAACACCGGCACCGGCAATCTGCTGCTGCTGTGGGATCGCACCCGCGGCGGCGTGAAGGGCATCGTCGCCACCTCGGCGCAGCCGATGACGCTGATCAGCCGCGACGCCAACATCAAGTCGATCAAGGATTTCGGCCCGGGCGACAAGATCGCGGTGCCGACCGTGAAGGTTTCGACCCAGGCGATCGTGCTTCAGATCGCGGCCGCCGAGGCTTTTGGTGCCGACCAACGGTCGAAGTTGGATGCCAGCACCGTGCAGCTCGGTCACCCCGACGCCTATGCGGCGCTGTCCAACCCCAAGCATGAGGTGCACAACCACTTCTCGATCCCGCCCTTCACCTTCCTGGAGCTGAAGAACGTGCCGGGTGCGCATGTGGTGCTGTCGTCGCCCGACGTGATGGGCGGCCCGCTCAGCCAGGCCCAATTCTTCACCACGACGAAGTTTGCCGACGCCAATCCAAAAATCATCCAGGCCGTGCGCGACGCCACCAAGGAAGCGCAGGATCTGATCCGCAGCGATACCAAGCAGGCGGTCGAGATCTACAAGGAGATCACCGGCGACAAGACATCGGTGGAAGAGCTGCTCGATCTTCTGAAGGAGCCCGGCATGATGGAGTGGAATCTCGAGCCGCAGGGCACGATGAAATTCGCCGCCCATCTCTACAAGACCGGAACGCTGAAGAATCAGCCCAAGGCCTGGACGGATTACTATCTTCCCGTCGCCCACGATCTGAAGGGCAATTGATGGCACTGCTCGACGTCAGCGGCGTGACGCTGCGCTACAAGACCTCCAGTGCCGTCGTCACCGCCACGGAAAAAGTGAGCTTCACCGTCGATCGGTCCGATCGCTTCGTGTTGCTCGGTCCCTCCGGCTGCGGCAAGTCGACCCTGCTCAAGGCCGTCGGCGGCTACATGATTCCGGGCGAAGGTCGCATGACCATCAACGGCCGCGAGATCGTTGGTCCCGGCGCCGACCGCATGATGATCTTCCAGGAATTCGACCAGCTCCTGCCCTGGAAGACCGTGCTCGCCAACGTGATGTTCCCGCTGCTCACGGCGAGAAAGCTGTCGCGCAAGGACGCCGAAGCGAAAGCGCGGGCCTATATCGAAAAGGTCGGCCTCACCCGCGTTGTCGATGCCTATCCGCACACGCTCTCCGGCGGCATGAAACAGCGCGTCGCGATCGCGCGCGGCATGGCGATGGAGCCGGACATCCTGCTGATGGACGAGCCGTTCGCCGCGCTCGACGCGCTGACGCGCCGGACCTGCCAGGACGAACTGCTCCAGCTCTGGAGCGAAACCAAATTCACCGTGCTGTTCGTGACCCACTCGATCGCGGAGGCGATCCGCATCGGCAACCGCATCCTCTTGCTGTCGCCGCATCCCGGCCGCGTCAAGGCCGAGGTGGTCGATGTCGACAAGGTCTCCAATGGAGACGGCAGCGCCGGCCGGCTCGAGAAGGAGATCCACGATCTCCTGTTCGCCTCCGAAGCCGTGGCGCATTGAGGGAGTCTCTGATGGGTGAAGCGAGAATCCTGCTGCGCGACGCTTCGGCTGCCGCATCTTCCGGCGCCGGCGAAATCGAGCGCAAGCTCAGCGTGCCTGAGCTGCTGTGGAACGACGGTTTCGTCCGCAAGACCGTTATTATCCTGTTCCTCGCGGCGGTCTGGGAGGCCTACGGCGTCACCCTCGACAATCCCCTGCTGTTTCCGACGTTGCACGACACTTTCGTCACGCTGTTCGAGCGGGTCAAGGACGGCACCATTCCGATGCGGGCCTGGACCTCGCTGAAGGTGCTGTTCATGGGCTACTCGGCCGGCATCGTGCTGGCGGCGATCTTCACCGTGCTCGCCATCTCGACCCGCATCGGCACCGACTTCCTCGAGACCGTGACGGCGATGTTCAACCCGCTGCCGGCAATCGCGCTACTGCCGTTGGCGCTGATCTGGTTCGGCCTCGGCAACGGCAGTCTCGTCTTCGTGCTGATCCATTCGGTGCTGTGGCCGGTCGCGCTCAACACCCATTCCGGCTTCAAGAGCGTGTCCAACACGCTGCGCATGGTCGGCCGTAATTACGGCCTGCGCGGTCTGCCTTACGTCGCCAAGATCCTCATACCCGCGGCCTTCGGCTCGATCCTCACCGGCCTCAAGATCGGCTGGGCGTTTGCCTGGCGCACGCTGATCGCGGCCGAGCTGGTGTTCGGCGTGTCCTCGGGCCAGGGCGGGCTCGGCTGGTTCATCTTCGAGAACCGCAATCTGCTCGACATTCCTGCTGTCTTCGCAGGCCTCTTGACCGTGATCATCATCGGGCTCTTTGTCGAGAACCTGATCTTCCGCGCCATCGAGCGGAACACCGTCCAGAAATGGGGCACCCAATCATGACCAACAACAAGAAGAAAACGCCCGACCAGCTCCGCAGCGCGCGCTGGTTCGCGCCCGACGATCTCCGCTCGTTCGGCCACCGCTCCCGCACCATGCAGATGGGCTACGCGCCGGAAGAGTGGAAGGACCGGCCGATCATCGCGATCCTCAATACCTGGTCGGATGCGCAGCCCTGCCACATGCACTTCAAGTCGCGCGTCGACGACGTCAAGCGCGGCATCCTGATGGCCGGCGGCCTGCCGCTGGAGCTGCCGGCACTGTCGCTGTCGGAATCGCTGCTCAAGCCCACCACCATGCTCTACCGCAATCTGCTGGCGATGGACGCCGAGGAATTGCTGCGCAGCCATCCCGTCGACGGCGTGGTGCTGATGGGCGGCTGCGACAAGACCACGCCGGCGCTGCTGCTAGGGGCAACCTCGATGAACATCCCGGCGATCTATCTGCCGGCCGGTCCCATGCTGCGCGGCAATTGGAAGGGCAAGACGCTCGGCTCGGGCTCAGACGGCTGGAAATATTGGGACGAGCGCCGCGCCGGAAAAATCTCCGACAAGGACTGGCTCGATATCGAGGCCGGCATTGCCCGCAGCTACGGCACCTGCATGACCATGGGCACGGCCTCGACCATGACGGCGATCGCGGAAGCGATCGGCATGACGCTGCCCGGCGCGTCCTCGATTCCGGCCGCCGATGCCAACCACATCCGCATGGCCTCCGAATGCGGCCGCCGCATCGTCGAGATGGTGTGGGAGGATCTGACGCCGAAGACGATCCAGACTCGCCAGGCGTTCGAGAACGCGATTGCGGTCGCGATGGCGATGGGCTGCTCGACCAATGCCATCATCCATCTGATCGCGCAGGCCCGCCGCGCCGGCCAGGACATCAGCCTTGACGATTTCGAGATCGCGAGCCGCAAGGTACCGGTGATCGCCAACGTGCGGCCGAGCGGCGATACGTACCTGATGGAAGATTTTTTCTATGCCGGCGGCCTGCCGGCGCTGATGGGCCAGATCAAGCCGCATCTGCATCTCGGCTGCGTCACGGTCACCGGCAAGACGCTGGGCGAGAACATCGAGGGCGCCGAGGTCCACAATGCCGATGTGATCCGCTCGGTCGACAATCCCATCTACAAGGAAGGCGCGCTCGCCGTGCTCAAGGGCAATCTCGCGCCCGACGGCTGCGTCATCAAGCCCTCGGCCTGCGCGCCGCGCTTCCTCAAGCACACCGGACCTGCGCTGGTGTTTGACGATTACCCCGCGATGAAGAAGGCGGTCGACGATCCCAATCTCGACGTCACCGAGGATCACATCCTGATCTTGCGCAATGCCGGGCCGCAGGGCGGACCGGGCATGCCGGAATGGGGCATGCTGCCGATCCCGACAAAACTCGTGAAGCAGGGCGTGCGCGACATGGTGCGCATCTCGGATGCACGCATGAGCGGCACCAGCTATGGCGCCTGCATCCTGCACGTTTCGCCTGAGTCCTATATCGGCGGCCCGCTGGCGCTGGTCCGGAACGGCGACCGCATCACGCTCGACGTTGCCGCGCGCAGCATCAATCTCGATGTCCCCGAAGCCGAGCTGGAAAAGCGCCGCGCCGCCTGGAAACAGCCCGAGCCCCGTTTCGAGCGGGGCTATGGCTGGATGTTCACAAAACACATCAAGCAGGCCAATGACGGCTGCGACTTCGACTTCCTCGAGACCGGTTTCGGCGCGCCGGTCGGAGAGCCTTCGATTTACTAGTTTCACCGTCGTTCGGGGCGATGCGAAGCATCGAACCCGGAACCTCGAGATTCCGGGCTCGCTTCGCGCCCCGGAATGACCATTAGAGAGAGTGCACCAAATGCCCAAACTTACCGAAACGACCCGCAACAAGCTCAAATCCGTCTCCACCGCCACGGTCGCCACCGCGCTGTTCAAACGCGGCCTGCGCATCCAGATGATCCAGGATGTGCGCCCCTTAAGTCCCGACCAGCCGACCATCGTCGGCGAGGCCTTCACGCTGCGCTACATGCCGGCGCGCGAGGATCTCAACACCATTGACGTCTTCAAGGACCGTTCCCATCCGCAACGCAAGGCGGTCGAGGATTGTCCGGCAGGCAGCGTGCTGGTGATGGACAGCCGCAAGGACGCGCGCGCGGCCTCTGCCGGCGCGATTCTGGTCACACGGCTGATGAAGCGCGGCGTCGCCGGTGTCGTCACCGATGGCGGCTTTCGCGATTCCGCCGAGATCGCAAAACTCGGCTTCCCCGCGTTTCATCACCGCCCCTCGGCGCCGACCAATCTGACACTGCATCAGGCAATCGAGATCAACGTGCCGATCGGCTGCGGCGATGCGCCGGTGTTCCCCGGCGACGTCATTCTCGGCGATTCCGACGGTGTCATCGTCATCCCCGCGCATCTTGCCGACGAGATCGCCAACGAGACGTTTGAGATGACGGCGTTCGAGGACTTCGTCACTGAGGAAGTCGGCAAAGGCCGCGGCATCTTTGGTCTTTACCCCGCGACCGATCCGCAGACGCTCACCGACTTCGCGGAGTGGCGGAAGAAGAACGGGCGCTAATTTCTTCGCTTCTCCCCGTTGCGATCGGGGCAATGGCACATAGGAGCGATTTCGTCTGTGGCCATCCTTCGAGACGCCCGCCGTTGGCGGGCCCTCAGGATGAGGAAGCGAGTGCGCGGGCGCAGTTCAACGAGCAACAACGCTGCTTAGCCTCATCCTGAGGAGACCGCGAAGCGGTCGTCTCGAAGGACGAGGCGCGCCCCCAGGTCGCGCTAAACGCCATATGGTTGCCGGAAAGGGGAGAGGCAGAAGATCACGCTTCCGCCATCCCCGCCGCCCACAGTGCGAATGCGTAGACGATCGCGACTTCATCGAGTCGGTCGAAGCGTCCCGAGGCGCCGCCATGGCCGGCGCCCATGTTGGTACGCAGCAACACCGGCCCGCCGCCGATCATGGTGGCGCGCAGGCGCGCGATCCATTTGGCAGGCTCCCAATAGGTGACGCGCGGATCGGTCAATCCGCCCATCGCCAGGATCGCCGGATAGTCTTTCGCCGCGATATTGTCATAAGGCGAGTAGGACAGGATGGTGCGAAAATCCTTCTCGCTTTCGATCGGGTTACCCCATTCCGGCCATTCCGGCGGCGTCAGCGGCAGCGTGTCGTCGAGCATGGTGTTGAGCACGTCGACGAACGGCACTTCGGCAACGATGCCGGCGAACAGTTCGCCGGCGCGATTGGCGACCGCGCCCATCAGCATGCCGCCGGCCGAGCCACCATGGCCGATAATGCGTTTGGCGCTAGTGTACTTCGCATCAATCAGCGCCTGGGCGCTGGCGGCAAAATCGTCGAACGAATTCGTCTTCTTCTCGCGCTTGCCGTCGAGATACCAGCCCCAACCCTTGTCGGCACCGCCGCGGATATGGGCGATGGCATAGACGAAGCCGCGATCGACCAACGACAGGCGGTTAGCGCTGAACGAGGCCGGCATCGCCATGCCGTAGGAGCCGTAACCATAGAGCAGCAGCGGCGCCGAGCCGTCCAGCGTGAGCCCGCGACGATGCAGGATCGACACCGGCACCTCGGCGCCGTCATGCGCCTTTGCCATGATGCGCGTGGTGACGTAGTCAGCGGCATCATGGCCGGACGGAATCTCCTGACGCTTGCGCAAGGTGCGCGTGCGCTTGACCATGTCGTAATCATAGACCTCCGACGGCGTCGTCATCGACGAATAGGAAAAGCGCAGATTCGTCGTCTCGAACTCGTACGAGCCCATCGTGTCCAGCGAATAGGCGGCCTCGTCGAAGGCGATGGCATGCTCCTCGTTCGTGGCGAGATCGCGGATCACGATTGCCGGCAGCGCATTGGCGCGCTCGAGCCGCACCAGATGACCGGCATAGAGATCGAGGTCGATGATGTAGATGCCGGGACGATATGGGATCAGATCGCGCCAGTTCTTGCGCTCGGGCGCGCCGAGCGGCGCCGTGACGATCTTGAAGTCGATGGCATCGTCGGCATTGGTGAGGATGAAGAGCTCGTCGCCGCGATCGGCCAGCGAATATTGCACGCCCTCTTCGCGCGCTGCGACCAGGCGCGGCGGCGCCTCCGGATTGGCGAGGTCGATCAGCCGTTGCTCGGAGGTCTCGTGGTCGCCGCCGGCGATCACGCAGAAGCGGCCGCTGGTGCTCTCGTGCAGGTGGGTGAACCAGCCGGCATCCTGCTCCTCATAGACGAGTGTGTCGTCGGCCTGCTTGGTGCCGAGCCTGTGCCGCCACACCTGCATCGGCCGATGATTGTCGTCGAGCTTCACATAGAAGAAGCTCTTGCAATCTTTGCTCCAGACGATGCCGCCGTCGGTCTCCTCGACGATATCGTCAAGGTCCTTGGCCGTAGCCCAATCACGCACGCGGATGGAAAAATATTCGGAGCCCTTGGTGTCGGCGCTCCAGGCCTGGAGCTTGTGGTCGTGCGAGTGCCGGCTGCCGCCGAATTTGAAGTATTTGTGGTCCTTGGCGAGTGCGTCGCCGTCGAGCACGATCTGGCCGTCGCCGCCGTCGCGCGGCATGCGGCCGAACAGCTCGTGCTGCCCGCCCTCGCGAAACCGGCGGAAATAGGCGAAGGGACCGTCGGGCGAAGGCACGCTGGAATCGTCCTCCTTGATCCGCCCCCGCATCTCGCGCACCAGCGTCTTCTGGAGAGTGGCGGTGTGGCCAAGCAGGCTCTCGGTGTAGACGTTCTCCTCATCCAGATATTTCCGGATGTCGGGATCGAGCACGCTGGGATCGCGCAAAACCTCCTGCCACTTCTCGTCCTTCAGCCAGGCATACTCGTCGGTCACGGTGATGCCGTGCCGCGTGAAGGAATGCGGCCGGCGCGGGGCGACGGGCGGCTGGAAAGGTGTTTTGGCCTGTGTCACTCGATCCTCGTTCATGTCTCGTCGGAACCCAGATCGTCATGCGCGGGCTTGACCCGCATCCATCAAGAACGAAGTTCGGAGTGATGGATGGCCGGGTCAAGCCGGGCAATGACGGCCATGGGCGGCGGCAGGTCGCGCATCATATGGCGACGAGACCGCGAATTGCTAGCGCAGCTAGCGGCAAGGACCGTGCCAGATCGCCGGGTTGTTGACCTCGCCCTGGTATGCTTTACGGCCCATATCCCCGCCGCCGGTGCAGCCTGATGCTGTTCAATTCCTATCCGTTCATCCTGCTGTTCCTGCCGGCCGTGCTGGCTGGCTACTTCTGGCTCGGGCGGCGCAGCAATCTGACGCCGGTGATCTGGCTGGCGGCGGCCTCGCTCGCTTTTTACGCCACCGGCAGCTGGCCATTCCTGGCCCTGTTGCTGATCTCGATCGCCTTCAACTATGGCGTCGGCCATCTCCTCATCTTGGCGAAGCTCACGTCGCCGCACCGAAAGACGGCGCTCGCTCTTGGTGTCATCGGCGATCTCCTCGTGCTCGGCATCTTCAAATATGCCGGCTTCGTCACCGAGAACATCAATGCGCTGGCCGGCACGCATTTCGCGGTCCATATCCTGCTGCCGGTCGGCATCTCCTTCTACACGTTCACCCAGATTGCGTTCCTGGTGGACGCTTACCGCGGGCAGGTCGCGGCCTATGCGCTGCCGCACTACGCGCTGTTCGTGACCTATTTCCCGCATCTGATCGCAGGACCGATTCTCCATCACAAGGACATGATCCCGCAATTCGATCGGAAGGAGAGCAAGCTTCCGGATGCGCATCTGATCCTGTGCGGGGTCATCATCTTCGCCATCGGCCTGTTCAAGAAGACGTGTCTTGCCGACGGCATCCAGCCACTGGTCGCGCTCGCCTTCGAGACGCGCTCGCCGAGCTTTGACCAGGCCTGGTGTGGTGCGCTCGCCTACACGTTCCAGCTTTATTTCGACTTCTCCGGCTATTCCGACATGGCGATCGGGATCTCGCTGATGTTCGGCATTTTCCTGCCGGTGAATTTCAACTCGCCCTACAAGGCGGTCAGCATCGTCGAGTTCTGGCGGCGCTGGCACATGACGCTGTCGCAGTTCTTGCGCGACTATCTCTACATCCCGCTCGGCGGCAATCGCAGGGGCCGCGTGCTGCGCTACGTCAATCTGATGCTCACGACGCTGCTCGGTGGGCTCTGGCACGGCGCGGCCTGGACGTTCGTGGTATGGGGTGCGCTGCACGGCGTCTATCTCTGCATCAATCATGCCTTCAACGCGCTGGTGCCGGACGTTCCATCGCTTCTTGCGAGGCCGGTCCGCATCGCTGGCGCAGTGCTGACCTTCCTCGCCGTCGTCGTCGCTTGGGTGTTCTTCCGCGCCGAGAGCGTTGCCTGGGCGTTGCGGGTGCTCCACGCGATGGCTGATCTCTCGAACATCGTCTTCGGCCGCGAGGAGATCGCGGCGCTGGTGCAGGTCACGATTTACGCCGCACTGGTGTGGCTGGCGCCGAACACGCAAGGCATCATGGGATACGATCACGCCAGCCGCAGGGTCGGCGAGGACTTGCGGGCAGGGCGGATGCGGCCGCTGGTGCTCTATGGGGCATCGCTGGTGCTCGCGTTCGGCATTCTGGGCATCCAGAGCCACAGCGAATTCATCTATTTCCGGTTCTGATGCGCACGCCGTTCACACACCTAAGGCGTCTTCTGCTCGCGAGCATTGCGTGCGTTCTGGGCGCGGCGGCACTCAACTACGTCGTCGATCCCCTGCAACTGTTCCGCCCTTCGTATTTCGTCGCAGCCTTCTATTCCGAGGACACGCGCGTGCAGAATGCCGGGCTGATCCGCAGCCAGTCGTTCGACACCGCCTTCATGGGCACCTCACTCGCGATCCATTTCCGCCAGAGCGAGATCGATCGTGCGCTCGGCGTCCGTTCGCTCAAGCTGGCGATGACCGGCTCCAATTCGCGCCAGCAGGCTTTTGTGCTGGAGCAGGCGATCGAGCGCGGCGCAAAGCGGGTGATCTGGGCGATGGACGACTTCATCTTTATCGATGCCACCGACATCGAGGCCGATCCCTATCTGTCCGTCGATCTCTATCGCAGGACGGCCAGGGGGATCGGGTCTTATCTTTTCAGCGCTGCGATGGCGAAGGAATCCGCGTTCGCATTGCTGCGGTCGGTCGCGTCATTGCGAGAGCCGCTGACCCGGGCGGCGCCTTATCTCCCCCTTAGGTTTGCGCTGCCCGACGTCGATGACATCTACGCGCTGCCGCGGGATTTCGACGTCGCGAGCGGCTACAATGCGCAGCGGACGCTTGCCGCCTTCGCCTACATCACCGCTCCCGCCCGCAGCCGTTTCCTCGGTGAAGGCTATGGTTTCGATGCCATGGTGCGGCATTTCGAGCGCGATGCGGTCGGCCTGATCACGCGCCATCCGGACGTGACCTTCGACATCTACTTCCCGCCCTATTCGATCCTGCAATTCGTCGCGATGCGCGATGCATCACCCGAGACGCTGAAGATCGTCACCGATCTCTCCGCACGCACTGCGCAAATCCTGACGCAGCTTCCCAACGTGCGCCTGCACGATTTCCGCGCGATCAAGCAGGTGACGCACGATCTCGGCAATTACAGCGACGTCATCCACCATTCGCCGGTGATTGATGCGAAGGTGCTGAAGTGGCTGGCGAGCGGGGAGTATCGCGTCGATCCGAAGGCGCCGCTTGCACCGCTGAATGAGCTAAAGGCGCAGGTCGCGGCGTATCGCATCGGGCCCTGACCTTCTCCCACAAGGGGAGAAGGAAGAAACCCGCGCGGAACGTGCCGCGCCTACACCGCCACTTCCTCGCCAAGATACGCGACGGCCGCCTCCAGCCCGCCCTTGCCGTGCGGGATCTTCAGCGCATTGAGCCCGATCTCGATCACGCCCAACGTGCCGAGCAGCATCGGCGCATTCACATGGCCCATATGGGCGATGCGGAAGGCTTGTCCCGAGAGATCGCCGATGCCGGTGCCGAGCACGACGCCGCACTTGTCTTTGCAATAGCGTTGCAGCACGGCCGGATCATGGCCGTTGCTCATGGTCACCGTGGTCACGGTGTTGGAGCGCTCGCTGGCTTCCGCCACGTTGAAGCCGAGCACCTGGCCTTCCGACCATACGTTGACCGCGCGGCGCGCGGCTTCGCCGAGCAGGCTGTGGCGGCGGAACGCGTTCTCCAGTCCTTCCTCGTGCAGGAGATCGATCGCCTGGCGCAGCGCGAACAGCAGATGCACCGGCGCGGTGCCGGCATATTTGCGATAGTGCTCGGTGCCCTCGCGCTCGCTCCAGCTCCAATAGGGCGTCGCCATGTTGGCCGTCTTGTGCACCTCGCGCGCACGCGAATTAGCGGCGACGAAGCCGAGGCCGGGCGGCGTCATCAGACCCTTCTGCGAGCCGGACATGGCGACGTCGATGCCCCATCTGTCCATCTCGAACGGCATGCAGCCGAGCGAGGCGACAGTGTCGACCATGTACAGCGCGGGATGCCCGCTGGCCTTGATCGCCTTGCCGATCGCCTCGATGTCGTTCTGCACGCCAGAGGCCGTGTCGACCTGGACGACGACGACCGCCTTGATGGTGTGCTCCTTGTCGCGGCGCAGGCGCTCCTCGACCTCGTGCGGCCGCACCGCGCGGCGCCAGTCGCCCTTGAGCACCTCGACCTCGGCGCCCATCAGCGCCGCCGCATTGCCCCAGCCGATCGCAAAACGCCCGCTCTCCAGCACCAGCACCTTGTCGCCGCGCGACAGCACGTTGCTCAGCGCCGCTTCCCAGGCGCCGTGGCCGTTGGCGATGTAGATGTAGGACTTGCCCTCGGTCGAAAACAGCTTCGAGATGTCACTGAGCAGGCCCTCGGTCAGGTCGGTCATCTGCTTGGAGTAGATGTCGATCGCCGGACGGTGCATCGCCTGCAGCACCTCGTCGGGCATCGTGGTGGGCCCGGGGATGGCCAGAAATTCCCGGCCCGCGCGAACGGTCATTGCTGTTGGTCCTTGTTTTTGGAGGACAGGCTGGTAGGTCGCTGAATCACACTTTTACGCGGCGGCGCGCCCATAGAAAAGCACGTTAAACGCAGGGCTGTGGCGCTTATCTCCTGGTCTCGCGGCAGCCGGCGGCTTCCGCCTCTTCCACTGAGCAGAACCAGCGGGTGCCCTTGCTGATCTTCATCCTGATCTGGGTGTACCAGCGGCTAGTCGGCTGGTGGTAGATGCATTCGCCGGCGCTGTTGACGTTGCCCTTGATGGTGCAATCAGGTGAAGGCGCGACCGGTCCCGAGGCCGAGGCGAGCAGCACCGCATGGGCGCCGTCGGGCGGCTTGGTGGCGCCCAGGATGGCGGTCTTCTTGTTGCGGACGCGCCAGTCCCAGGGCGCGATGAAGGCGCCCTGCCACATCCCCGCCTTCGCCTCCCGTGCAGCGGCTTCGTCCGCGTCGTAATCATGGGACATGCGGGTGTAGGCCAGCGCCCAGCCGCTGCGCACCAGCCATTTCTGGATGTCCTCGCCGCCGACCTCGCAGCGCGCCACGGTGCGGCCGCGCCGGTCGATGGCGCGGGTGTGGCAGACCCAGCTCTTGCCCTCGGTATGTTTCGCGAGCTCGTCACGCGCGGCGACGCCGCAGGTCCAGCGCTCGGTCTTGGTGTTGAGGCAGAGCTGGTCGAGCGCGGGGGCGTCGATGCCGCCGAGCCGGATTCGCGTGTTCCCGATCACGACGGTATCGCCGGCGCGTACCTTGGCCGTGCCGGTGATATCGGCGGCCTCGGCCAGCGAGGGGAGGGCGAGGAAAGCCAGCGCAATCAGGACGTTTCGCAACATGCCGGTCCGCAAGTCCCAGGAAAATCTCGATAGAGCCTGCGATTGTGTCAGCTTTTGGCTACTCGGCCAGCGTATGCCGGACAGATAGGCTTTCAACTTCCCGTCATCAAAGCGGGCGAGTTGCGAATAGGGAGTGGCGAATAGGGACGACCCCTATTCGCTATTCGCCATTCACCATTTGCCTCCGCGCCACCGCTAGCCCCATCAGCACGAAGGCCGACGTCACCTCCGGTCCGCCAACCAGAATTCGCGTCGGCGTCTTCATCTTGTTCCATTCATAGGCACGGAACGGGCCACGGCGGCCGCCTTCGCCGATGGCATCGACGATCACGTTCAGCGCCGGCGCAAAGGCGCGCGGGTCGGCGCCGAGATGGCCGAGCGCGATCAGCGCCAGTGCGGCGTCGAACGCGTTCATCTCCGCGGCCATCAACTCGCCTTTGACGTAGGACAGCACGCGGTGGCGGATGAAATCGAAATCGCCGTCGGGATCGATGGCGGCCTGGGCCGACAGTGGCAGCGCCAGGAACGCTGCGTAACAACGGCCGAAATAGGCACTGTAGAGCTCCGGCAGATAATAAATGTGCGAGCGCGGATTGGCGAAAGCGCCGCTGGCCGCCAATCGCTTCTGGAAACCGATGATGCGATGCACAGTGGCGAGCCGCGATGGCGTCTCAAGAATCTTCCAGCGCGCCAGGTTGCGAAAGCTGACCTCGAGAACGTCGAGATTGAGCGTCGGATCGAGATCGTTGCCGTAAGGACGCTCGCCCGCGAGATTGTCGATCCAGGTCGCAATGCCACCCTCGTAGTCGATATGGTCGTTCAGCGGCACCGTCACGCGCGGCGCGTTGACGCCGGCGCGGACCTGGTAGCCGGCGTAGAAATCCAAGAGCGGCTGGTCGATGATCGGATCGGTGCAGCCGGCCTGCGTCGCTGCCGAGATCGAGCAGGCCGTGGTGTCGCAATCCGGCACGTAGATTCCGAAGCCGAGATCCTGCTTGATCTGGGCGAAGAAGCGGGAGAAGCGCGGATGCGGTGCCGGCGCGAGCGCCGTGATGACATTGAACCGCACGCCGTCGATGCCCTCGACCTCCTCGCGGCTGATATTGATGCAGAAATCCACCATGTCGGCGATCGCGCGCTCCGCCGCGACCTTGTCGGCGGGTGAGGCCAGCCCGGTCTCGACATAGCTCAGCAGCGCCTCGATGAAGAACGCATCGTAATAGGCCGAGCGGTGGCGGATCTGCACCGGCTCCCACATCGGCTCGGCAACCCCTCGCCAGGGCGGATGGACCACGGCGCGCGCCGGCGAACGCGCGATGAAGACGCGGGCGAGGTTGAACAGCAGCGAGGAGTTCTTGTAGCCGCGCGCGTTGAGGCCCGTGAGCGCCATGATCAGCTCGCGTCCGCGACAATCGGGATCACCAATCAGGTTGAAGGCGGCGTAGGTCGGCAGGAAACCGTTCTTGCGGTACGAGCCGAGCAGGTGCTGTGCGCAATCGCGGATCACGCCATCGATCTGCGATTGTTGCGGCGCCTTGCCGACGAACATGGCCGGCGGCGGCCTGGGATGGTCGAGCGCGATGCTGTCGACGAGATCGGCCACGGGCTGGCCGACGGCCGCCCAGTCGGGCTCGGCCTCGTCGCGGGCATGGGCAAGCGCTTGGCGCAGCGCCGCCAGCCTCGCTTCGTCGCGCAGCTCGGGCAGTCCGGCCCGTCGCAGCAGCATCCGTAGCGCGGGATTGCCGAGCGCAGTCTTGTAGAATTTGGCCAGATGCGGATCGCCGCCGGACGCGCCCGACAAGACGGGATCGCAGACCTCGTAAAGCGAGGGGCCGTCCTTCCGCGCCGTCAGCGCCCGGCAGGCGGCGCCGGCAAAATATTGAAAGCTCATGAAATACCTGGTCGCGGGGCATTGGCCGGGGGCCGGCCGGCGCGCTCCCAGCCGCGCGCCACCCCCTGCAAGTCGTTGAAAAAGCTACCCGGATTCGCAGGAAATACAAATGTGATGGGAGTCACAGAAAAAGCCGGGACGAAGGCTGCCTGATGCCGCTCCGGAAGGCTACGGGGAGCAAAAAATGGAGAAACCCAGGCCTGAGAATTATCTAACATCTTCAGTGACTTAGCTCAAAATTTGAGCAATCTATTGCCCGGGGGCCTATATGCGGTTAAAGGTTTGTTTGGTGCGGCGCCGCAAATTGCGCGCAATTCGGGGGCACATCCCCGGCCGATCCCTCAAACCTAAAGACGCTATCGCGCTACTCAAACAGTGTGCGCGCGCTTGGCTGGTCTTTGGCACAGGAACGAACCGAGATGAATGTAAGGCAGCTCGACCTCTCCAGACGCACGATTGCCGTCGCCGCCGCCCTCATCGGCACGGTGTCGCTCGTCATCGGCGCGCATGCTGCTCTCAACATGCGGGCGATCGATGCGGCCAAAGCCGTCTCGACCGACCAGATCACGGGCTCGATCGGCCATGCCACGCATCTGGCGCTGGTCATCGGCAATGGACATTATCCTGACGCCAACGCGCCGCTGACGCAATCGATCAACGACGCCCGCGCGCTCTCGTCGTCCCTGCGCAAGAACGGCTTTGACGTCGACATGGTGGAAGATGCGACCAAGGACGACATGGTCCGCGCCGTCAACCGCCTGAAGTCCCGGATCAATCGCGACAGCGTCGTCATGCTGTTCTTCGGCGGCTACGGCGTGCAGGCCGGCCGCGAGAGCTACATGCTGCCGGTCGATGCCGTGATCTGGAAGGAAAGCGACGTCCGTCGCCATGGCGTCTCCATCGACGGCGTGCTCGAGATGATGAAGGAGCAGGGCGCCAAGGCCAAGCTCGTCGTCGTCGACGCCTCCCGCCGTAACCCTTACGAGCGCCGCTTCCGCTCCTACAGCCACGGCCTCGCGCCGATCAGCGCGGCCGACAACGCCTTGATCCTCTCCTCGGCCTCGCCCGGCAAGGTCGTCGACGACGGCAAGGGCGAGCACAGCGTGCTCGTCAGCGAGCTTCTCAACAACCTCAATGCGCAAGGTAGCAGCGCCGAAAGCGTCTTCAACAAGACCCGCGTCGCCATCTCCCGCGCCAGCGAAGGCGACCAGGTCCCGAGCATCTCATCGTCATTGCTCGAGGACATTCGCTTCGGCGAAGCCGGCGGCTAGTTTTTCTTCTTCAATCTCTACTTCGCCGCTTCCGCGCTCGCCATCACCGGGCGCACCGGATCGCCCTCGCGCAGCAGCGCGCCGGCGCGGGCGACGACGACGTCGCCATCGTTGAGTCCGTCGCGGACCTCGATATTGCCGCCCGACATCAATCCGATCTCGACGCGCTTGGTCTCGACGCGGTTGCGGCGGATCACCTGCACCACGGTGCCGGCCGAGGAATATTGCACGGCTGTCAGCGGCACCGCGACATTGCAGCTCTGTCCGGTCTTGATCAACGCGCGGCCGCTCGCATTCAGCAACAGGCGCTTCTGCGAGGAGATGCCGATATAGACCATGCCCTGCTGGATGTTCGGCTCGACGGTCGGTCCGATGCGGCGAATCTTGCCATCGATGTCGTCGGCGCCGGCAATGCGCACGGTGGCCTGCTGGTTGACGGCGAGCTTGCGCATGTCGGTGGTCGCGACCAGGCCGACCAGGTCGTATTCGCTGCGCGCCACGATCGTGAACAGGGCCTCGCCCTTGGCGGAGGCGAAATTGCCGATCTGCGCGGTCGACGTGGCGATCACGCCCGCCACGGGCGCGGTGACCTGAAGCGTGCCGCCTTCCGGCAGCGCCAGCCGCGCCAGCACCTGGCCGGCGGTGGTGGTCTGGCCGGCTTCCGCCAGCACCTCGGTCACCTTTAGGCCCGGACGTTCGGGCCGCACCGACGTTTCCTCGCGCGCAATGATCGTGCCGGTCGCCTCGACGATGTCGGAGAAGCAGGATTTCGCGACCTTCAGCACCGTGACCGCCGGCCCCTTGGGGGCATCGTCCTCGGCGGCTCCGGCCGGATATTGGCCGAGAGCGAACACTCCGGCGATGGCTGCGGGAAACAGGCTTCGGGCAACGGCACGGGGCAAATGACGCATCGAAAATTCCACGGGGTTATAGCCCTTCAATCGATAGCAGATGGCAACGGGCTGGACTACGGCAGCGTTGTCCCACGGCGGGGTGCCACACCGGCGCGGGCCGCCGCGGCAAGTCCTGATTAGTCGCGGGATTGGAGATCAGGTTCGCTCCCGCCGAATGGGGCAGGTTGCGGCGCAGGCCGGCCGCGCCTCCTTCACGGCAGGCTCAGAAACTCCACCCAGTTCGGCTTCTTGCCGGTGGGATAGGATTTCAGCTTGGCGAGCGCGCCGCTGCTCTGGTCGATCGCATAGACCGTCATGCCGTCGGAGAGTTCGCCGACCGCGGCGAGATAGCGCCCCGAGGGATCGACGTTGAAGCCGCGCGGCTGCTTCTCGGTCGGCACGCTGCCGATCGTGGTCAGCTTGCCGCTTGTTGCATCGACCTTGTAGGCGGTGAGCGTGTTCGTGGTGCGCTCTGAGGCGTAGAGGAAGCGCCCGTCCGAGGTGATGTGGATGTCGGCCGCCCAAGGCTTTCCGTTGAAGCCCTCGGGCAGCGCGGTGGTGCGCTGGGTCTCGGTCCAGGCGCCGCTCTTGGCCTCATAACTGAACGCCGCGACGTCGCCGTTCAGCTCGTGAACGAGATAGACGAACTTGCCGTTGGGGTAGAACACGAAGTGCCGCGGCCCCGATTTTTCCGGCACCTTGTGGGCCGGTGGATCGCTCGGCGTCAGCGTGCCGGTCGTGGCGTCGAACGCAAAGCTCAGCACCTGGTCGGAGCCGAGATTGGTTGCGAACACGAAGCGGTTGTCAGGCGAGGGCAGGAAGGCATGGGCGTTCAGCCCGGTCGGGATTATCTGCTTCGGCTCGCCGGCGACGCCGTTTGCGCCAAGCGGATTGAGCGCGACCTTGTTGCCGCCATAGGAGGCGCTGAACAGGAATTTGCCGCTGCGATCGACGGCGATATGGGCCATGCTGTCGGCGAGCGGCCCGTTGCCGATATGGCTGAGCTGGCCCGTCTTGGGATCGATCGCGAAGCTCACCGCAAGGTATGGCTGCGAGCGGATTCCGGCGATCAGCACGCGCTTGTCAGGCGTGATCGCGAGCGGCGTCGAGGAGCCCGACTTTTCGATGCCGGTAAAAGCTGCCGTCTGCACCGGTGTCATCTCGCCGCTCTCGGCCATCTTGAACACGCTGATGTCGTTGCTGTCGGCGTTGCCGACATAGGCGAAGGTTTCGGCCATGCCGGCACGGACTCCAGGAATGAGGGCGAGAAAAGCCAGGGTGGTGGCGATCGCAGCGCGCGGCAGGCGCGGCGCGATACGTCGGGTCGGTCTCAACATGGTCTCCTCCTCAAAGCCGGTGCGGCATTGTCGTTTTGCCGTCGAGGATAGCGGGAGGCGCGCCGTCGCACCAAATTCCAGTTGGGATTGATCGATGCCGAAATTGTATCGGTGGCTCAGGATGGCTACCGCACCGCCGCCGTCACGCTGCGGGAGGGCAAATGCGGGCCGGGCGGGCGATTAGGCGGCCCGAGCACGGTCCATACGGTGACCGCAAGCAGCCCGCAGGTCAGGATGGTCCAGGCGATCAGTCGTGTCCGCATCAGCCCTAATCCGCCGGTCGAAATCGCGATGCCCCGGGGCAACGATCGTGCACCGCAAACCGCGGCGATCCTATGACCTCGTTCACAGGCGAACCAATGCCGTCCCAGCGCATTGAAGCATCATGCCCCGTGAAAACGATCTCGAAGGCGAGCCCGATATGGGCGGCAAGCATGGCGGTCAGAAAGGCCAGCCCAAGCCGCCGTCGCGTCCGCTTGAGGGCGAGCGCGACGAGGACGTCGTGGCAAAGCGCCACACCGGTCAAACCGGTCGCAGCTCCCCGCCGACCAAACAAAAATAGCGCCGCATTCGCACCGGGAACGGCAGCCTCGCCTTGCCGTTATCCCGATCCCGCGAGCGGAGGAGATCGAAACGGAGGGCTGGCACGTGTTTTGGATCTATTGGGACACCGCCTGGTCGCTGATCATCAGCGGCATCATGTTCGCCACCATCGTCGCCCACCCCGACGCCGAGATCGCCGAAGTCCATGCCGCAAAAGGCCTGATGTGAGCTTTCGTCCCTCCGGGACGTCATCCTGCATGCTGCGCGAAAAAGCGCGATGAGATCGGGATGTGATCGTCACCGCGCGTCCTTTCGTGTTCGAGCATGATCCTTACACCGGCGCGCACTCGCTTTCGGATCACGCTTCGTCATTCTCGCTCCCTGACCGAGTCGAGCTTCAAGTCAATCGCGTTCGATCGCATTCAGCCGCATCACGATCGTTCGATGCCAATGACCCCACGGACATCGCGGATGGAGCGGCGCGTAATGAGCGCGCCGCTAAGCCGCCGCGGCCTGCGCCGACAACAGCTGCTTCAGTTTCGCCGCCGGCACGGCCGGGCTGAACAGCCAGCCCTGCATCTGGCTGCATCCGAGCTGTCGCAGCACCTCGCGCTGGGCCTCGGTCTCGACGCCTTCGGCGGTCGTCGCCATGTGCCGCGCGGCGGCCATGTGCACCACCGCCTGCACGATCGGGGAGGAATCATCGGGCTCGCCGATGTCGCTGATGAAGCTGCGGTCGATCTTGATCTTGTCGAACGGGAAGCGGTGCAGATAGCTCAGTGACGAATAGCCGGTGCCGAAATCGTCGAGCGCGATGCGCACGCCGAGCTCGCGCAGCTGCTGGAGGATCGTCAGCGCCTCCTCGTCGTCGCGGATCAGCACCGTCTCGGTGATCTCAAGCTCGAGCCGCCCCGGCGCCAGCCCCGATTCCGCGAGCGCCGCGGCGACCTTGAGCGCCAGCGTCCGCGATCGGAACTGCACCGGCGAGACATTCACGGCGATGTGGATCTGGCCGGGCCAGCTCGCGGCCTCGGTACAGGCCTGCTTCAGCACCCATTCGCCGATCTCGCTGATCAGGCCGGTGTCTTCGGCGACCGGGATGAAGTCCGCGGGCGAAACCATGCCGCGCTCGGGATGGCGCCAGCGCAGCAGCGCCTCGCAGCCGGTGACGACATTGGCCGCGAGGTCGACCAACGGCTGGTAGTGCACCTCGAACTCGCCGCGCGCCAGCGCCTGGCGCAGATCGAGCTCGAGCTGCCGGCGCTGCCGCGCCTTGGCGTCGTATTCGGGCGAGAAGATGCGAAAGGTGCGGCGCCCTTCCGACTTCGCGGCATACATCGCAAGATCTGCGCGCTTGAGCAGGTCGTCGATATTGTCGCCGTGATCGGGCGCGATCGCGATGCCGATGCTGGCATCGGTCGGGATCTCCTGGCCCTTGCAATTGACGGGTGCTCGCAGCGCATTCAAGATCGTCTCCGCCAACGCGGCCAACTGAGCCTGATCGTTGGTGCCGGCCTTGATGATCGCGAATTCGTCGCCGCCGAGCCGTGCGACCATGTCGTTGCCGCCGGCGCAGGCGCGCAGGCGGCTTGCGACCTTGCGCAGCAGCTCGTCGCCGACCTCATGTCCGAGCGAATCGTTGACGCCCTTGAACTCGTCGACGTCGATATAGAGGATCGCGAACGGCTTGCCTTGGCCGAGTTCGGCGACGCGGCGCTCCAGATGGCCGCGCATCAGCACGCGGTTGGGCAAGTCGGTCAGCGCGTCGTAATGCGCCATATGCGCAATGCGCTCGTCGGCGCGGATGCGCTCGGTGACGTCGTCATGGGTCGCGAGCCAGCCGCCGGCCGCGCCCGGCTGGTTCTTGATCTCGATCAGGCGGCCGTCGGCGGTCTCGACGATGGCGCTCTGGGTGCGCCCGATATGGCTCAGGATATCGTCGCAATAGGACTCAACGTCGCCGTGGAACGAGCCGGTGTGGTGGCGATGCCGGATCACGTCGCGGAAATGGACGCCTGGCTTCACCACGTCGGCGGACAGCGCGTACATCTCGATATAACGCCGGTTGCAGACGATCAGCCGCTCGTCCTGATCGAACATCAACAGGCCCTGCGTCATGGTGTTCATCGCGGTGTCGAGTCGTTGCTTCTCCAGCGAGAGCCGGTGCGTCACCTGGCGGAAGATCAGATAGAGCGTCAGCACGAGCAGCCCGATCGACAGCACGGCCACCGCGACGAAGAACTTCGTCTGCGTGCGCCAGGTGGCCAGCGTTGCATCCAGCGACTTGGTCGCGACCACGACCAGCGGCTCACCGGTGAGGAGGCGCGCGGCGACGATGCGGTCCTTGCCGTCGATCGGGCTTGCGAGTTGGGTGGTGACGAAGGTGCGCTCGAACACCGCCATCTGCTCGGGCGTGCCCTTGCGGAAGTTCTGCCCGATCATGTCATCGACATGCGGGATGCGTGCGAGCAGCTGGCCGTTCTGGTGGTGCATCGCAATCGAGGATTCCTCGCCGAGCCCGGTCGAGGCGAAGAAGGATTCGAGCTGCTCCGGCGCGATCGCGCGCGAGACCAGCCCAAGGAATTCGCCGTGCGGGCCGGAGACGCGCCGCGCGAACACGATCGCCGGTCCGTTGCCGAGCCGGCCCCGTACGATCTCGATCTCTTCCTGCGCGGCCGGATCGTTCTTGAGGCGATTGAAATAGCCGCGGTCGGCCACCGAGATCGCGGCAACCGGCCAGCGCCGCGACGAATTGATCAGCACACCCTCGGAATCGAACACATTGGCGCCGGCGACGTCAGACCAGCCGCTGGCCTTTGCGCGCAGCACCTCGTGCAGGGCGAGCGTGCCCATCTCGCTGCGGAAGACGTCAGCGGATTCGATGCCATGACTTTCGAGCTCGGCGATGATGCTCTTCTGGAGCACCGCAAAGTCCTCGAACTCACGGTCGAAATGCCGGGCGAGCAGGCGGACGGAGTTTTGCAGGCTCTCGCGGCCGCTCTCGATCGCATTCTGCCGGAAGCGGTCGACGGTGAGCGCGGTGCCGACGGCGGTCGCGGCCATCAGCACGAAGCCGCCGACGATCAGCCATGTCAGCGGTGCCCCGCGCCAACGGCGCAGCAACGCGCGCATCCGCGCGGTCCATCCAATCGATGTGCCCATCCAGCCCTCCCGTGGGACGCAAGATGCAGCAAAACCGCCAAGACCCCGTTACCAGCGAGGGTTAGGAAAGGATGAATTGGAGCGCGCGAGCCGGCGCCGGTTCATCCGGGCGCGCCTGAGCGGAGGCTTGTCATCCCAATGATCGTCTTGCTGCCGCAGCCAAATCGGCGCAATTTGCCGCGTCCGCTGATTTGCGGCCCAGGTTCTGACCAAGGTTCGTTTCCGATGATCACCGCATCCAAGGCCTTCATTGCATTCTGTCTGCTCGCGGTGGGCGGTACCGCGCTGGTGATCGGCCCCACCGACCTGCGCCGCGTGCTGCTGACGGGCGAGGCGAAAACCGAAGCCGCCGCCAAGCCGGAGGCAAAGGTCGAACCCAGACCGGAACTCAAGCCGGAAGAGCCGAAGCTTGCCGCCAGCGCGCCGGCCGCAACCGCCTCGCCCGAGCCGAAGGCGGGCGCGTTGGCCGAGACGCAGAAACAGGTCGCGGCGCTGGCCGATCTCGCGCCGGTCAAGCCGCCGGCGGCTGCGACCGATGCGGGCCCCCGTTTCGACGTTGCGCGGATCGACGATCATGGCGAAGCCGCGGTGATCGCCGGCCGGGCCACGCCGGGTGCGAAGGTCGAGCTCTTGCGCGACGGCAAGCCGCTCGATTCGGTCGTGGCCGATGCGTCGGGGCAGTTCGTGATGACCCCGCCGCAGCTTCCGGCCGGTTCCTATGAGCTGACCCTGCGGGCGAAATCGACCGACGGGACCGTCACGCAATCCGCCCGCTCCATGCCGGTGACGATCGCCGAAGCCGCGCCGCCGCCCGCGCGCCCGGTACCGGCCGCGCGGCAGGAAGCGAAACAAGAAGCGAAACAAGCGCCGAACCAGGCCGAGAAACCCGACGACAAGCCTGATGTCGTGGCCTCCTTGCCCTCGGCGTCGCCGCGCCTGGCCTCGGCACCCGACGGGCCCGCGGCTCGGCCCAGATTGACTGGCGCGCCGAAGCCGAAGGTTATGGCCCGGGCGCCGGCAGCGACTGCAGTGGCATCGGCTTCGCCGGCGGACGCGCTCAATGGTGCACCGGCGGAAGCGGGTGGCAGCCGCGTGATCTCCCGCGGCGACAGCCTGTGGGCGCTCAGCCGGCTCGCCTATGGTGACGGCGCCCGCTACGCCGTGATCTTCAACGCCAACCGCAACAAGATCCATAATCCCAATTTGATCTATCCCGGCCAGACCGTCGTGATGCCGCCAAAGGCGCAGTGAGGCGGTTCTTCTTCTTTCTCTCTTCTCTGCGGCCATCCTTCGAGACGCCCGCCTCAGGCGGGTCCTCAGGATGAGGAGATGAGCGCGGCAGCAGTTTCAACGGGCACCGATGCTGCCTAGCCTCGTCCTTCGAGACCACCGCTCCGCAGTCCCTCAGGATGAGGCGAATTGGCGTCGGAGCTGTTGAAATGCTGCCGCACATTCCGCCCTCATCCTGAGGAGCCCGCTAAAGCGGGCGTCTCGAAGGATGTGCCGCGAGGAGAGTCCCGGTTCCCGTAAGCGATTGCTTGCGTCTTACCGGGAGAGGTAAGCAGCCACCCGCGACGCTTTGCCCTTTGCCGCTCCGGAACAATCGGTTCCCCCAGGCGTCATTGTGACGCGACGCAATGCGCGCTTGGCGCTGGGAGGAGGCCGAGGTGGTCGGGTCAGCTTTCGTGTCCAGACGCATGGGACTGGCGTTGGCGGGCGCTGCCCTCATGTGTGTGGCAGTGCTGCTGCCTGACAAGGCCGAGGCCCAGTTCGGATTGCGCGGCGGTCCGCTCGGCGTTGCACGGTTTGCCGTCGGCCACATGATCGGCATGTCGCGCTTGCGCCATGCCCGCATGGCGGTGCGCGGTGGCCGATACCGTTCGGCCGCGCTGAGGTCGCAGGATCCCCGCGGCGCCGAGCGCGGCCAGCCTGCCAACCCTTACGTCCTGCGTGCGGCGCTCACGGCGCAGGCCGCGCTGTCGGGCTGGCAGGGCGGTCGCCGTCAGCAGGGATGGTGGCGCCATCCCGACGGCAGCTATGGCTGGGTCGGTCCGGTGTTCTGGCCGTTCGCGCATGATGATCTCACCACCGCGGTCATCTTCGGCGACACCACCAGCCTCTCGCTCTATGGCTATGGCGACATCTATGCGGCGATCTTCGCGCCCTACGTCGCCACCGAGCTTGCTGCCTACGTCGCGCCGCAAGGCCGGGGCGCGCGGCGAATTCCGTCCGCGGAGACTCTTTGCGAAGCCAGCGACGCCGGCAGCCTCCCCGTCGAGCGGATCACTGCCGCCGTGGCGCCGAACGAATTGCAGCGCACCGCGCTCGACGAGCTCGCATCCGCCTGGAACGCCGCGCGCGACACCATCCGTACCGCCTGCCCGACGCAGGCCCCGGCCACGGCCGCCGAGCGCCTCGGCCTGATGCGCGAGCGGCTCCAGGCCATGATCAAGGCCATTGACGCGGTCGCGCCGCCGCTTTCGAAGTTCGTCAGTCTCCTCAATGACGACCAGAAGACAAGACTCAATGCGCTCGCCAATGAGCGTCGCGCCGCGCTAGCGGCGGCTCTGCCCAAGGACGCGCCGGCGGCCGCCGCCTGCAAGCCGGACTATGATCCTCGCTATGACGAAAAGGCGCAGCGCCAATACGAGCAGCTCGTGCAGCAGCAATGGCCCGTTGCCGAGATTGCTTCCGCGCTCAAGCTCGACGAGGTCGCCCGCGCCCGCCTTGACGTGCTCCAGGACACCACTCTGCGCACCATGGAGACACTGAGCGCCTGCCCGGCGGAGGCCGCCGCGACACCGCAGGCCCGCCTCGCCGCCGTGAAGGCGCGGCTGGAGACAATGCTGCAAGCGGTCGGCGGCGTCAGCGATGCACTCGACGATTTCGAGGCGGATCTGAGCGACGAGCAGAAGGCCGGCTTCGAGGCGATCGGGCCGAAGCGGGGGGCGTGAGCGCCCAGCTCCAAGTATCTGCAACGCAAATGTCGGCGATGCTGCGCACCACAGACAATCCATGCCCGTCTTCGAAGGCCTGCCGTCCTGCAGATCCTGCGATGAGCCCTGTGCTCCTGCCGCGGCACTCGGATGTTCTTCCTTAGGCGACGAAGGACGCCGGACGCATCGATAAGTCGGCTGCTGGGCCTCTCGAAACTGGATGATATCCAGGCCGTGATATACAACAATTTTTGTATATCATGAGGGTTCCATGCTCGTTTGCAAGTGGGGAAATAGCCTGGCCGTTCGCCTGCCCAAGGCACTCGTTGAGGCTCTGAAGCTTTCACCAGGCGACGAACTCAATGTGGTGGCAGCCTCGAAGGGCCAGCTCGCAGTGGAGAAGATCGACAAGCGGGCGGAATTTCTCAGGCAGGCGGAGCAGTTCCAGTTTGCGCTGCCCGAAGGCTACAAGTTCGTCCGCGACGAGGCGAACGAGAGGTGAGCGCCTTCTTCGATAGCAACATCCTGATCTACGCCTACTCGACCGACGCCCGGCGCCAGCGGGCGCTGACTACGATCGCCGGCGGTGGCGCCATCAGCGCGCAGGTGCTGAACGAGTTCACCAACGTGTTCCGCAAGAAGCAGAAGCAGGGCTGGCTCGTGATCGAGGCAGCTGTGCAATCCCTCCGCTTTCGTTTCCCCGACATCGTGCCGCTGACATCAGACACGCACGCTGCGGCGCTTGCGCTTGCCCGCGATCACAGCCTTGCGTTCTATGATGCTCTGATCGTTGCCCCGGCAATCGAGGCCAGCTGTGACACGCTCTACAGTGAAGACCTGCAACATGGCTGCAGCATCCGCGGGCTCACCATCGTCAATCCGTTTCTTGGGGACACGCCGTGAACGCTCGCGCCAGCACGGCCTCGCGGATTTCTGGGTCATCGGGCGCTCCGCCGTCATACCGCACGACGATGTCAGCGCCATGCACGCGATAATCCTCCGGCAGAAGAAGCGTGAAGCCGTGCATCAGCGGATAGCCGCTGACCGGATCGAGCGGCCATTGTTCGCTCGTGATGCCCGGCGGCAGCCAATAGACCCAGCCGTGATCGCGCGCACGTCGGCGGGACGGTCCAGCATCTGCAAATCATACGCACGCGTAGGCAAGGCAAACGCCACGATCGTCTCCATCCGATTCTGACCTCGCCGTTGAGGCGATGGTCAGTCGCGAGGAGGCGGGATGTGGTTCGTGGGGATGCTGCCATCCTCCCAGTGTTTTGCCTGACGTGTCAAACCACGCCACCACCGGCGCGAGGCCCTCGTAAGTCATTGATCTTGCAGCCCCCGCCTACTGTGCATGGGGTTGTTTTCGCACTTTTGTTTTGGCTACCCTCGCCGCCGCACCGCGGCCGCATCCACCACGTTCTCCACCTCCTCGCGCCAGGACAAGATCTCCATCGCGAGCACGGGGTGATTGAAGCCCTTGAGATGGAGATCGTCGAGGGCGCGGGCTTCGACCCAGGGTTCGACCATGCCGTAGACGCGGCGGCTCACCACGATCTGGTTGGGCTTGGCCTCGCCGCAGAGGCGGGAGGCGAGGTTGGTGACGCTGCCGATCGCGGCATATTCCAGCCGCTGCTCGAAGCCGACCTGGCCGAGCGTGGCATAGCCGAGCGCAATGCCGATGCCGAAGCCGAGGCTATGGCCGCGGTTGCGCCAGCGCTCGGTCAGCGGGCCGATCGTGTCGCGCATCTCCACCGCCATCTTCACGGCGCGCTTGGTGTGGTCCTCGAATTGAATCGGGGCGTTGAACAGGATCATCACGCCGTCGCCGGCATATTTGTCGAGCGTGCCCTCATACTTGAAGATCAGCTTGCCGAGCGCGGCGTGATATTCGCGCAGCACGTTCATCGCCTCTTCCGGCTCGGTCGCTTCCGTGAACGCGGTGAAGCCGCGCAGATCGCAGAACACCACGGTCACCTCGCGGCGCTGGCTGGTGAGCAGCCCCTCGGGGCTGTCCGAGGAGGCGATCAGCTGCGCGACCTGCGGCGCCAGGAAACGCTCGAGCTTGCGGATGCGCTCGATCTCGCCGAGCTGGGTCTTGACGCGCTCCTCCAGCGACTTGTTCCAGTCCTTGAGCTGCTCGGTCTGCTCGCGCAGCTTGTCAGCCTGGGCGCGCACGGTCTCGTTCGCCGCCTCCAGCGCGCGGCTCTTGTGGTCGACCTCGGTGAACAGCCGCGCATTGCGCATCGCCAGCACCGCCTGGTTTGCAAAGGTGCGCATCAGGCCGATGATGCTGGGGGCGAAATCGCCGCTGGCACGGCGCAGCACCACCAGCGAACCGAGCGTGCCCTGCTGATCGACCAGCGGCACCACCAGCACCGAATGGAAGCCGGCATTGACGGCGACGTCGCGCAACGGCTGCTCGAAGGCATGTTCGAGATCGGCCAGCGCGATCGGCTCGCCGCTCACCGCCGCATCGCTCAGGATGTTCTCGCCTTCCTCGATGGTGAGGTGGGCACCGTCGGCCGATTTGCCGATGCCATTGGCCTCGACCAGGCTGAAGCGGCGCTCATCCGCCTCATAGCCGTAGATCAGCACGGCATCGGCACGGGTGATCTCGATGGCGCGGGCGGCGATCGTCGGCAGCACGGCATCGAGATCGAGCGAGGAGGCGACCGCGCGGCCGACCTCTTCCAGCACCTTGAGCTCGTGAATCGACTGCGCGAGATCACGGGTGCGCTCCTCGACCTTGGTCTCCAGGTTCGAATAGGTCTCCTGAATCTGATCGGCCATGCGGTTGAACTGGCTTGCGAGGTCCTCCAGCTCGTCCGAGGTGCGCACATCGATGCGATGACTGAAATCTCCCTCGCCAAGCTTATGGGCGCCGTCGCGCAGCGCCGTGATCGGGATGATCATGCGGCGGGCGAGCAGCGTGCCGGCGAGGATCGCGACCATCAGGCCCATGCCGATCAGGAGCGCGATGCGCACGAGCTGGTCGCGGATCGGCATCAAGGCCTGCGTGGCCGGCTGCTCGAACAATACGCTCCAGCCGAGCTTCGGCAATGTGCTCGCGGCGCTCATCACCGCATGGCCGTTGAAGTCGGTGCCCGACGTGTCCGGCTCGCGGCCGGGCGCGATCGCGGCCGCGACCTGCGGCAGTTTTGACAGATCCTTGCCGACATCAGGCCCTCTAGGGGACGTCGCCAGCACGCGGCCGCGCGGGTCGACCACATAGGCAAAGGCGGCCTTGCCGACCTGGGCGTCGGACAGGAGCTCGGAGAGGAAGCTGAGATCGATCTCGGCGACAGTGACGCCGGCGTTGAAGCCGGAATGCGCCACCGAGATCGACATGTAAGGGGTCCGGTCGGCGAACCAGGCCGGCGCGTAGCTGACGCCGCGGGCGACGGTGTCGGTGAAGCGCATGTCGCGGGAGAGGTCGGCATTGCTCCCCGTCGTGGTCGACTGGCGCGAGACGCGCAGCACCTCGCGGCCCTCGCCGTTGAGCTGGAATAGCTGGCTGACGACCGAGACCTGGTGCAGGAGCGACGCGTAGTCGGCACGGCGCTTCTCGAGCGTATCCTGGCTCGCCCGCGTCACCCAGCTGATCTGGCGCTCGAGCTCCGAAATCGACTGCTCGACCCGCCGGGCGGCGCCTTGCGCCTTGTCCTCCAACCCGTCGATCAGCTGTGTCCTGGTGGCGCGATAGGAGATCCAGGTCTCCATGGCACCGTTGACGGCGAGCACGAACACGACGAGGCCGACGAGGGAGACAACGTATTTGGCGAACAGGCCCTCGCGTAAAAACCGTGTCTTGTCGTTCGCTCCTACCATCCCGATCCTCTCGCGCCGCCATTGACGCTGCGCGCTACGGGCCCTACCGGCGCTGGCAGCCTTCTACCACAATTCGGGCCAAGGATTGCCAAGGCGGCCGGCCGAGCCGCCGTTGTGGTTACCCGCTGCCGATGTAAGGGATCGCTGTGGAGCCCAGTGCGCGGGTCCGCCAATCACCGATTGAAGAGCTGCCGCAGCACGTCGTTCATTGGCTGACTGTCCTGCTGTACCATCGGCGGGTCCTCCAGGGCGGGGGCGGCAGGCGAGGCCTGTGGCGCCGACGTTGATGGCGTCGCCGGCAGGCTGCGGCTGCGGCCGGTGCCAGCTCCCGCGCCGCTGGAAAGCCCCTGCTGGATCAGATTGCCGATGGCTTCGCCCAGGGGACCGCCGAGCGGATTGTTCTGTCCCGGCTGCGAACCTTGTGGATTGGCATTGCCGCTCGCGCTGCCGCCGCCCGGTGCGGTGGTGCCGCCCAACCCCAGGCCGCCCAGGATATTGCCAAGCCCGGCGCCATCGGGGCCGAACAGGCCCTTGCCCATCTCGCGCAGCTTGGCATAGGCGGCATCCGGATTGTCGAGCACGCCGGCCATGTCGGGATAGATCCGCGGCTGCGACCAGGTGCCCTGGATCATCACGGGGATGCCGAAGCCGACCGGGTCGGAGGTACGGCCCTGACCCTCGGTCGTCATCACGAGCTTGGGCTCGACGCGGAAGCCCATCATCTTGGTGTCGAGGGCGATGGTGCCGGCGCCGGTGACGCGCACCAGCGGCCCGGTCAGATTGAGATCGGTCGTCACCGCCTGGCCCTTGTCGATGCGGAAGGAGGCCGAGAGCTGCGACAGGTCCGTGCTCTGCTCCTGGCTGGGGTCCTGATTTTCCTGCCAGCCGGACAGCGTGCCCATGGTGAGCGAGCGGATCATCTGTGCGACGTTGATGCCGCGGATCGCGCCGTCCTGGAAATTCACGAAGGCCGTGCCCTGCATGTTCGCCATCAGCGCGCGCTGGCTGGTGCCGGCGCTGCGCAAAGCGAGCTTGGCCTGCAGCTTGCCGTCGATTCGGTCGAATTCGGCAAGGCCCTGGAGCAATGGCCGCGCGCGGACACCGACGAGATCGGAATGCATGGCGAAACTCGGTGCGCCGGTGGTCGCATCCAGGATGATCTCGCCCGAGACCTGACCGCCATAGGCGCCGAGATTGGCGGTGCTGGCCTTCAGCACGCCGCCGGCGAGTTTTGCATCGAGCGCGAGCGGCGAGAGGTGCGCATCGCCGATCACGGCCTCGTTCGCCGAGATCCTCACTTGCGCGTCGACATAGTTGAGCCCGGAGACGTCGATCGGCGCATTGCTCCAAGGCTGCCCGGCCGCGCCCTCCGGCGATTTTGCCAGCGGAATCGCGAGCCGCTGGAAGTCGAGATCGACCTTGACCAGCGGCTTGCTCGCGATATCGACCGAAGCCCAGCCGTTGAAGGGGCTGTCGCCGAGCCTGCCGTTCAGGCCGTTGATCATCACGATGTCGCCGCTCAGCCGGATCTCGGCGTGACCTGCGAGCTGGGACTTCAGCACGTCGGGCATGTCGATGGCGAAGTCGACCGGGATCGTCGGCCGGTCGCCGGTCGCCGCCGGCGTGGTCCCCTTGATGTCGAACTTGGTTGGATGTTCGCCGACGCGCGCGGCGCCGGTGATGTTGACTTTGCGATCGCCACCAACGACCGCCTCGGCGTTGATGGCGCTGATGCGGCCCTCGACGCGATCGCGCACGCGCGCGAATGCAATCTCGCCGTCGGTGATCTTGACGCGGTCGATGGTCGCGCCATTCGTGTCGAGCGCGAGCGGCTTCGACGCGGTGCCGGCATTCGGCAGGCGCTCACGCAGGAGCGGCTGGTAAAGCACGGGATGGATCACGACGAACTCGCTGATCTCAGGCCGGCCCGACCACACGCTGGAGAGCGACATGTCGGCCTGCAGGCTAGCGATCGTCAGGCGCGTGATGCCGCTGCGGTCCTTCGGGTCTTGCAGCGTGAGGTCGCTCAGAGTGACGTTCAGCGTCGGCCACAGGCTGATCTTCGTGGTGCCGTCGATCGACAGGCGATAGCCGGTCGCGCTCTCGACCCGCGAGGCAATCGTCGAGGTCAGGAAGCCGGAGGGGATTCCGACCACCAGAAGGATTGCAATCACGATGATGACGGCGGCCATTGCCGCGCCGACGAACTTCATAGCTCTCATGTCGACTTCCCAGCGACGGACGATCGGCGGCGAACCCGGCAGATTACCGTCATTTGCACGTGAGTTTATCCCGGGACGGGAAGCGGCTCCAAGCACGCAAAAATAATCGGGAGGTGCTGCAAAGTTATGTGACTTATGCCACACTTCTCCGGCGCGGTTTTACGCGATCCTAGGCTGATGGTTCCAAGCGATTTGCCAAGGACATTCACGAGTAAATTGACAAGGACATTGAAATGAGCAAGCAGGCCGAATTTGCGGTCATCCTGAAGATGAACGCGATGTTCGCTGACCTCGGCGCGGACGAGCTCCAGCGGCTGTCCGGTCTCTGCCACACCCAGCATCTGGCGAGCGGCGAGGTGCTATTTCAGAAGGGCGATCCAGGAGACGCGCTGTTCGGCGTGCGCCGCGGCCAGGTCCGCATCGAGACCGGCGCCTCCGACGGCAGCCGGCTGACGCTGAACTTCATGGGGCCAGGCGACCTGTTCGGTGAGGTCGCGGTGCTGGACGGCCAGAGCCGCACAGCCGATGCGACCGCGGGCGAGGCGAGCGAATTGTTCGTGCTGCGGCGCGAGGATTTCCTCGGTTTCCTCGAGCGCGAGCCGAAGGTCGCGATCAAGATCATCGCGCTGCTCTGCCAGCGCATCCGCTGGCAGAGCGAGCGCATGGAGGAATCCATGCTGCAACCGCTGCCGGTCCGGCTGGCGCGGCGGCTCTGCGCGCTCGCCGCCGATTTCGGCTCGGAGGTGCACATCTCGCAGGAGCAGCTCGGCGTCTTCGTCGGCGCCGCCCGTGAAAGTGTCAACCGCCAGCTTCAGGCCTGGCGCAAGGAGGCAATCCTCGATCTCCAGCGCGGCCGGATATTGCTGAGGAACATGACGAAGCTGACCGCGATCGCACGGAACGAGTAGAACTTACGAGCGCGCCTTGTCCCGACAGCTACTCCGCCGCTGGGCGCGCGAGGTTCTTCGGCGCTGGCGCGGTTTCCGCCGCTTCCGCCGGCGCTGCTCCGTGATGACCGGCGACCACCGCGTCCTCGCTGTGCACGATCAACCGCTTGGCGAAGCGCCAGATCAGGGCGCCGAAATCGTCCATCACCATGAACATCGCAGGCACGAACACCAGCGACAGGATGGTCGAGAAGATCAGGCCGCCGATCACCGCGAGCGCCATCGGTGAGCGGAACTCGCCGCCGGCACCGACCGCGAGCGCGCTCGGCATCATGCCCGCGGCCATCGCGATCGTGGTCATCACGATGGGGCGGGCGCGCTTCATGCCGGCGTCGATCATGGCCTCCTCGCGCGGCTTGCCGGCGCGAATGGCTTCGATGGCGAACTCCACCAGCATGATCGCGTTCTTGGTGACGATACCCATCAGCATCAGGATGCCGATCCACACCGGCGTGGTGAGCTGCTTGCCGGTGACGAGCAAGGCGGCGATCGCGCCGCCGATCGAGAGCGGCAGCGAGAACAGGATGGTGATCGGCTGGAGGAAAGTGCCGAACAGCAGCACCAGCACGGCGTAGACCATCATCAGGCCGGCCGTGATCGCGGTCGCAAAACCGTCGGACAGCTCGTTCAGGCTCTCGGCGTCGCCGGAGGGTGAGACTTTCACGCCTTTCGGCAGACTCTTCATCACCGGCAGGTCGTAGATCTTCTTGGTGGCATCGCCGAGCGCGGCGGAGCCGACAAGGTCGGCCGCAACGGTCGCCTGCCGCTCGCGGTCGTAGCGATTGATGCTGGTGGGGCCCTGGTCGAGCTTGACGTCGGCGATGACCGAGAGCGGCACGCCGCCCTTCTCGCCGTGCTCCCCGAGCGGGACACGGAGCTGCTCGAGCGTCTTCAGATTGCCGCGCGCGGCGTCTTCGAGCTGCACACGGATCGGCACCAGGCGATCGCCGACGTCGAACTTGGCGAGTGCAGGCCCGACGTCGCCGATGGTGGCGACGCGGATGGTCTGCGACAGGCTTTCGGTCGAGACGCCGAGCCGCGCGGCGAGATCGGCGCGCGGCTCGATGCGCAGCTCGGGTCGCTCCAGCGAGGTCTCCGAGATCACGTTGGCGATGGTAGGAATGCGCTTCATCTGCGTCGCAAGCTCGCTCGCGACGTTGTTGACGATGTTGGGATCGACACCGGTCACCACCAGCGAGATCGCGCGCAGGCCGTTCTCGTCCAGGAACCAGAAGCGGATGTCGGGAACGTTCTCCAGCTCCTGGCTGATCGAGAACTCGAGCTCGCGCTGGGTAATGTCGCGGCTGTCCTTGGGCGTGTAGTTGATGATCAGGGCGGCGCGCCGGACTTCCTGAGTGCCCGGCGGGACGCGCCCACCGTCGACGAAGATGCTCTTCACCTCGGGCCGCTTGCGCAGCCGCGCGACGATGTCCTCGGTGACCTTTTCGGTGTAGGCGAGCTGAGTGCCAGGCGGCAGCTCGAGGGCAAGCAGCGAGCGGGCGCTGTCCTGCGCCGGCAGAAAGCCCTGCGGCAGCAGCGTGATGCTCCAGATCGAGGCGGCGAAGACGCCGAGCCCGATCAGCACCGTGATAAAATAGTGCTTCACCGACCAGGCCACGATCCCATGATAGGACCGCAAGATGCGGCCGGGCGGCGGCTCCACATGCGTGTGGTGCTTGAGAAAGTAGGCGGCTAGCACCGGGGTGACGAAGCGGGCCGCCAGCAGCGAGAAGAATACTTGCACCGAAACGGTGATGCCGAACTGCTTGAAGAACTGTCCCGCGATGCCCGACATGAAGCTCGCGGGTGCGAAGATCGCGATGATGGTCAGCGAGATCGCGATCACCGCGAGGCCGATCTCGTCGGCGGCCTCGAGCGCGGCACGGTAGGGCGACTTGCCCATGTTCATGTGCCGGACGATATTCTCGATCTCGACGATGGCGTCGTCGACCAGAATACCCGTCGACAGCGTGATGGCGAGAAAGCTGACGAGGTTCAGCGAGAAGCCGAGCAGGTCCATCGCCCAGAACGCCGGGAAGATCGACAACGGCAGCGAAATCGCGGCGATGATGGTCGCGCGCAGGTCGCGCAGGAACAGGAGCACAATGACAACGGCGAGGATGGCGCCTTCGAACAGGGTCGAGATCGCCGCGTGGTAATTGCCCTTGGTATATTCGACCGAAGTGTCGATCAGCTTCAGATCGACGTCGGGATAGGAGGCCTTCAGCGCGTCGATGCGCTTTTGCACGGCCTCGGCTACCTTCACATCGCTGGCGCCCTTGGAGCGCTTGATGCCGAGCGCGACCACCGGCTCGCCGTTGAAGCGGGCGAAGGTGCGACGGTCGGCAATGGTGTCGGTGACGGTGCCAAGATCGTCGAGCCGGACCTCGCCGCCGCCGAACAGCGGGATCATTGTGCCGGCAAGATCGCCCAGCGTCTTGGCGCCGGCGAGCGTGCGGATGGCCTGGTCGTTCTTGCCGATCTCGGCGCGGCCGCCGGCGACGTCGACATTGGTGCCGCGCAGGCTCTGGCTGACATTGACCGCGGTCAGGCCCATCGCCTGCAATCGATCGGGGTCGAGCGAAACCAGGATCTCGCGCTCGACGCCGCCGATGCGCTCGACCTGGGCGACGCCGCGCACACCCTGCAGCGCGCGCTTGACCACGTCGTCGACGAAATAGGAGAGCTGCTCGGGCGTCTTGCCGGGCGAGATCGCGGCATAGGTGACGATCGGCAGGCCGATGACGTCGACGCGCTGGATCAGCGGCTCAGTGACGTTCTGCGGCAGGTTGGAGCGCACACGCGTCACCGCGTCTTTGACGTCGTTGAGCGCGCGGTCCGTGTTGGTCTCCAGCGCGAACTGGATCGTGGTGACCGACAGGCCGTCGGTGATCGAGGAGGTGATGTGCCGCACGCCCTCGACGCCGGAGACGGCGTCTTCAACCGTCTTGGTGACCTGGGATTCCAGCTCGGCCGGCGCAGCGCCGAATTGCGATACCGCGACCGAGATCACGGGAATGTCGGCCGACGGCAGCCGCGTCACCGCAAGTTTGGTGAAGGAGGTCCAGCCGAGGATCAGGAGGATGATCGAGAAGACGACCGACGGCAACGGATTGCGGATCGACCATGCCGAGATATTGAGAGCCATCAGCGTACCCGCGTGCGATCGAGTTCATCGGCGAACATGGTTTTGATCTGGTCGCCGTCATGGAGCGAAGAGCCGGCGTCGGCGACGACGATTTCGCCGACCTCGAGCCCTTCCAGGATTTCCGTCGCGCTGTCGGACGACAGTCCGACCCGCACCTTTCGCGTCTCGACAATGTTGCCCTTGACGACTTGCACGGTGAGATGGTCGATCGCGGTCTTGGGGATCGAGACGCCGCAGCTTCGCTTGGCATCGATCGAGGCGCGGGCGAATACGCCGACCTTCAGCGAGGGATTGTTAGTGACGCTGATGCGCACGCGCCCGAGCTGGGTCGCGCGGTCGATTTCGGGCGCAACCAGCCGGACCCGGCCGATCAGATCGGGCGCGTCGTCGCGGCTGATGCGCACGGTCGCACCGGAGCTGAGCTTGGGCATGTGAACCGCCGGGACCTGGGCGTCGAGCTCGATTTCGCTGTTGACGGCGATGCGGAACATCGGGCCGGCCTGCGGCGAGGCCGGCGCGCCGACGATGGTGCGGACCTCGGTGATGAGGCCCGGCGCAGGCGCCTTCAGCGAGATCGGGCCTTGCGGGCCGGGCCGCTGCGGTTGGCCCGGCATCTGCGGCGGCGCGGTCAGGCGCGCCAGTTCCTGATTGTCGGTGACAACAGTGCCTTCGGTGACGAAGAGGTCCGTAACCCGCGAGCCTTCCTGGTCGGCCACGACCACGGCCTCGCGGCGCGGCACGAAGAAGCCGGTCACCCGCACGAGGTCGGAGAAGCAGGCATTGGTCGATTTCGTCACGATGACGAGCGCCTCGCCCGGCGTTTCCTTTGCCTCAGGGCGATGCCGATGCTCAAACAGATAATAGCCGAGGCCGAGCGCCACGACGAACACCACCGTTCCCGCCGGCTTGAGATATTCGGAAAGGTTCATCGCCGGATCATCCTGGCCTGGCTCACGGCCGTCCGTACGAGGCCTATCGAGAGCGTTTCCCTGAAATGAAGCGGCGTCCCGCAGGGCTGCGGGACGCGCTCTGGAAGCGAGACGTTACACCACATCACGACTTATCACTGCAAAGGATTGCGTCGTGCTTACTTGGATGCGGTGGTCTTGTTTTCCATGTTGACGACCTGCACGCGGCGGTTGACCTCCGCCATCGGCTGGCTCGGATCCTTCAGCTTGCTCTTCCCGTAGCCGACTGTGACGAGGTCGGTCGCGGAGATGCCGTACTTGTCGACGAGGTAGCGCTTGATCGAATCGGCGCGGCGTTCCGACAGGTCCTGGTTGTAGGCTTCGCCGCCTGCGGCATCGGTGTGCCCGGCGACCACGAAGGTCGAGCCCTTGAGGTCGGGGCTGGTCAGCGCCCGGCCGAGCGCCTGCACGGACGGCATCGACTTGGCACTGATATTGGCGGAGTTGTAGTCGAACGTGATCTCGAGATCGATGTTCGGCTTGTCCTTGGCGACCGAGGCGATTTCCTCGCGCTCGCTCGACGACAGCGAGCGCGTCGAGCGGCCACGCATGGACTGGATCAGCTTGGTCTCCGCCGCGTTCGGCGCGGGATCGGCCTGCGGAGCGATCGAGAGGCCGCGCGTCAAAGGCTTCTTTGCCGGCGGCGCGAGCGCGCGGACGATCTCGTCCTCGGTGACGTTCTTGCTGTTGCTTTCGTCGCCCGCGACGGCGGGCGGAGCCGGCAGCGACAGAGCGGCGCCGATGGTGATGATCGACAGGATCGCGGTAAGTCCCTTTGCAGCCAATCTCATAGCAGTCCCTCCTGCGCAGCCAGCTCGCGCGTTTCCAAATTCCTGCAATAAGCCCTCGGGAAAGCCCCCTTGCGGCATCCGCCCATTAGTCTTTCTTGGGCTGTTCAAGGTTCGAGGCGTGTCTTCCCTCAACTCAAAAAAATATCAACGCACTCCGTAACTTGCGAATTCCTGAACGATGTTCGGATCCATCGCCTTGGCATTGGCGATGTCGAGCGCACCTTCCTGGGCGGAGCCGTTGCGCTGCTTGGCAAGCCCGCGTCCGTAGAGCGAGGAGGTCAGGCGGGGATTGATCTTCAGGGCCGCGTCGAAATCGGCGATGGCGTTCTTGACCGCTCCCGATTTCAGGTTGACGAGCCCGCGGCTGTCCAACGCATCGACGAAGTTCGGCCGCAGCCGCAGCGCCTCGTTGCAATCCTTGAGTGCGCCCTGAAGGTCGCCGACCACGGTGCGGGTCCAGCAGCGGTTGTTCAGCGCCTCGACGTCCTTCGCGTTGATGCGGAGCGTATCGTCGAAATCCTTGATGGCGAGGTTGTAGGCGCCCTTGCTGGCATAGACCTGGCCGCGCCGGTACAGCGCGTTCACGTCGTCCGGATTGGTGGCAATCTTGGCTGTGAGGCTCTTGATCGTGGGGTCGTCAGCCAGGACGGCGGGGCTCGGCCCGCCGTCCGCGTTCGGCGCGGGAGCGGGATCAGCCGGCTTCGCGGGCGCCAGCGGTGGCGGCAGGGCGGCCTCGACCTGCGGCTTCGGCGAGGGTGCCGGTGCAGGAGGAGGGGGTGGCGCCGGCGACGCAACCGTGTCGGCCGGCTTCGTCGGCGGAGGCGGTGTCGGCGGCCCGGGTGGTGCCGGCGGCGGGTTGTTGGCGACCACGGCCGGCGGCGCCGGTGGTGGCGTCGTCGACGGCCGCGATCCGCCGGCCCCCGGAATGAACGAGAAATCTTCAGCCAATGAAGAGGATATCCATGGTACCTGCTCGCCGCGCGAGGCGCGGGTAACGCCCATCTTGGTGCGGTTCAGCGTCTCCTCGGCCATCAGGTCGGGAACGCGAATTTCCTTCAGCAGCTCCTGGACGAACAGGCTGTGCTCGCCGCCGGCATCCGAGACCACCGAGGCCAGCGCCGCCGAATACATCACCAGGGTGCCATTCGGCGCGATGACCGGGGTCAGGCCGGCCGAGAAGCTGCGGAACCGGCGCTCGAACGGGTTGCGCCTGGAGGCATCGATCAGCGCGATCTTGACGCCGGCACCGCGGGTGTTGAGCTCGCCAAGCACGCTCTCCAGGCTGAAACCGTCGCGGCGCACGTCGGATTCGGTCCAGATCTGCGCATCGACCGGCAGCAAGTAGCTCTGACGCGCGGACTGGATGCCGAACCCGCTGAAGAACACCAGCGCCACCGAACCCGGCTTGATCTTGCCGTAGAGCTTGTCGAAGGCGCGGCGCATGCCGTCGCCGGTCAGGTTCTCGCCGATCTCGACGGAAAAGCCGTCGCGCTTGAGCTCGTCGGCGACGTCGCGCGCATCATTGATCGGTTCCTTCAACGGGGCATCCGCATCCGGATATTTGGCGTTGCCGATCACCAGCGCAAAGCGGTCGCCAGCCGCAAGCGTCGGAGCAGTCGGGATAAGCGAGATGAGCAGGGGCAGCAGAAAAAGGAAGCGATTTTTCATAATCAGCGCGGTCCAGCCAAAAAGGCGCCGTTCCAGCTTGCGCCGCGGCGACCTTAACTTACGCTCTAGGCATTATCAAACCGGGGACGGGGGGCGTCAACCGCTTGGACATTCGGCTTTATCGCGACGATCGACCGCAAGGCATGGGCACGCTGCGAGTGGAATAAAGGGGGGCTGTCATGGTTGTGCTCGATGCATCTGGCGCGATCCTGTCTGCGGGATGTTAGGACAGCCAGGGCGACGAAAATGTGATTGCTCTCACATTGCAGGACTGCGGCCGTTGCAACCCCAGGTGTTTGACCTTTGCTGCGGACAATGGCTTGGTGCGCCGGCTCGTCCCGCAGGTCCACTCAGAAAAAAACAAAGAGCACAGGCATGGGAAACGTCCACGAGATCTACGCACTGCGCTATGCGACGATGTCGCCGCGCACTCCTCACATGAACTTCCTCGTGCCCGACCCGCATGACAGCGCGGCACAGGACCTCGATTACTTCGTCTGGCTGATCCGCGGCAGCGGTCGCGACATCCTGGTCGATACCGGCTTCAACGCCGAGGAGGCGAGCGCCCGGGCACGCAAGCTGACGCTCAATCCTGTTGACGCGCTGGAGCGCTTTGGTGTCGCCGCGGCCGCGATTCGCGATGTCATCGTGACGCATCTGCATTACGACCATGCCGGCAATCTCGATCGCTTCCCGCATGCGCGCTTCCATCTCCAGGAGCGCGAGATGGCTTACGCGACCGGCCGCTGCATGTGCAATGGCCTCTTGCGCCATCCGTTCTCGGTCGAGCACGTCACGCAGATGGTGCGCCATGTCTATGGCGAGCGAGTTACGTTTTATTCGGGCGACGGCGAGGTCGCGCCCGGCGTGACCGTGCATCGGGTCGGCGGCCATTCCGACGGCTTGCAGGTCGTCAGGGTCGAGACCGCGCGCGGACCGGTGGTGCTGGCGTCCGATGCCGCGCATTACTACGCCAATCTTCAGCGCAAGAGCCCATTCCCGATCGTCTACAATGTCGGCGACATGGCGCAAGGCTGGGAGACGATCGAGCGCCTCGCCGGTCACCCTGATCGATTCATTCCCGGTCATGATCCGATCGTGACGGAGATCTATCCGCGCGCCAGCGACAGGATCGATGCCTGGGCGCTGCACCTGCCGCCGACGCGATCGTTTGCGAAGTGACGCGGTAGCGTCATTCCGGGTTCGCCGCTGTCGCAGCGCCCTGGAATGACAGTATCGCCTAATACGCCTGCTTGGCGTCCGCCTCTTCGCTGGTCTGGATCAGGTCGAGGCTCTCTTCGATCTTGCCGAGCAAAGCCGAGAGCTGCTTGCGCTCCTGCGCGGAGAGGCAGGCGAGGATCTCGTCTTCCCGTCGCAGCAATTGCGGGAACAACTCCTCATAGAGCGCGCGGCCCTTTTTCGTCAGTTGCAGGCGAAATTCGCGGCGATCGGCTTCGTTCTCGACCCGCTCGATCAGCCCCTGCTGCAGCAGCGCCGTCACCGCACGGCTGATGGTCGATTTGTGCGTGCGGGTGCATTGCGAGATGAATTGCGCGCTACAGGCGTCGTTGCGGAAGCCGAGCGTGGCGATCACGCGCCACGCCGGAATATCGAGGCCATGCCGTTCCTGATATTCCACCGCGAGCGCGGAACTCACCTCCGCCGCGAGCCGGTTGAGGCGGAACGGCACGAACTTAAACAGATCGAGTCGAGGCTTTGGCCGCGATGAAGCCTCTTCGGCTTCGCGTGTCCTCAGCGCGATGTCACTGGATGTCCTTGCCAAGCAGAGCGCTCCGAATTCAGTTGACGGCCGGCCGGCTCCGGTCCAAAATAGTTGCACGTGAGACTATCTAGCAGATCAGTCCTCTCCTGACCAGAGCCGAGGTTAGTGCATGGCGCAGGCCAAATCCCAGTTCGGCTACCAACGCCACCCCGATCAGGATCGTTCGGGCCAGGACCCGGCCGCGCATCCGCTCGTGGTCGTCGGTGCGGGTCCGGTCGGGCTGTCGCTGGCGATTGACCTTGCCCAGCGCGGCCAGCGCGTCGTTCTTCTTGATGATGCAGACCGTATCGGCGAAGGCTCGCGCGCGATCTGCTTCTCCAAGCGTTCGCTGGAATATTGGGACCGGCTCGGCGTCGGCGACCGCATGGTCGAGAAGGGCGTGGTCTGGAGCGTCGGCCGGATCTTCCACGGCGAGTCGCAGCTCTATCAGTTCAACCTGCTGCCCGAGGACGGTCACAAGCGGCCGGCCTTCATCAACCTTCAGCAATATTACGCCGAGGCCTTTCTGGTTGATCGCATCCAGGATCTGCCTGCGATCGACCTGCGGTGGCGCAACAAGGTGACGGCGCTGGAGCAGCGCAACGATGCCGTCGCGCTGACGATCGAGACGCCCGAGGGCGCCTATCGGCTGCACGCGCAATATGTCGTCGCCTGCGACGGCGCGCGATCCTCGCTGCGACAGATGGTCGGCGCCGAGTTCGCGGGACAGGTGTTCGAGGATCAGTTCCTGATCGCCGACGTCAAGATGACCGCGGAATTCCCGACTGAACGCTGGTTCTGGTTCGATCCGCCGTTCCATGCCGGACGTTCGGCGCTCTTGCACCGGCAGCCTGATGATGTCTGGCGCATCGATCTCCAACTCAATCGCGACGCCGATCCTGTCGTCGAGAAGAAGCCGGAAAACGTGCGGCCGCGCATCGCGCGCATGCTCGGGCACGACAAGTTCGAGTTCGAGTGGATCTCGCTGTACAAATTTCAATGCCGGCGGATGGACCGCTTCATCCACGGCCGCGTAATTTTTGCCGGCGATTCCGCTCACCAGGTCTCGCCCTTCGGCGCACGCGGTGCGAACTCGGGACTCGAGGATGCCGAAAATCTCTCCTGGAAGCTCGACCGTGTGCTGCGGGGGACTTCGCCCGCGAGCCTGCTCGAGAGCTATCATGCCGAGCGCAGCATGGCGGCTGACGAGAACATCCGCGAATCCACCCGCTCGACCGATTTCATGGCGCCGAACTCGCACCAGGAAGCGCGGCTGCGCAAGGCGGTGCTGTCGCTCGCCAAGGAGACCGAGTTCGGCAAGCGCATGGTCAATGGCGGCCGGCTCTCGGTGCCGTGCAGCTACGACTCGCCGCTGTCCTCGCTCGATGCGGATACGTGGCACGGCGGACCGTCGCCCGGCTGTTCCATGCTCGACGCGCCCGTCGCAACGCGGACCGGCGAGCAGATCTATCTGACGGATGCCTTCCGCAAGGGTGGAACGGACTTCACCTTGCTGTCGTTCAGCAATGGCGCGCCGACCGACGTGCCCGATGGCATCAAAGGCATCCGCATTGGAGATGAGGGCGGACTTGCCGATCCCTCGGGCCTGGTCGCGAAACGCTACGGCGCCGAGCCGGGCGCCGCCTATCTGCTGAGGCCCGACGGTTACGTCGCGGCGCGCTTCCGCCGCCCGACGCGTGCGACGATCGCGGCAGCGCTGGCGCGGGCCGAAGGCTTGTATTGAGGTTCTGATGCCGCTCTCCACCAGTTCCAACTTCGCGCGCCCCGACGATGCCTTTCGCGCCATCGTCGAGGCCCATCGCGGGCTCACCGACGAGCAGAGCGCCGATTTCGACGCGGCGCTGGTGCTGATCCTCGCCAACCATATCGGCGACATCGACGTGCTGCGGGAGGCGATCGGACTTGCAAAGCGCCGCATGATCGACGGCCAGCAGCAACAACAGCAACAACAGCAACAACAATAACCCAGTGACCTGAAGGACGAATTGATGGCGAAGAACTTCGCATCCACCGGCGATCTCTCCGAGAAGAAGATCACCTTCTCGGAGATCGGTACCGATCTCTACGCGTTCACCGCCGAGGGCGATCCCAACACCGCAATCATCGTCGGCGACGACGGCTGTCTCGTGTTCGATGCGCAGGCGACGCCCGCAATGGCGAACAAGGTGATCGAGCGCGTGCGCACCGTGACCGACAAGCCGATCAAATATGTCGTGCTGTCGCACTATCACGCGGTGCGCGTGCTTGGCGCCTCCGCCTACAAGGCGCAAGGCATCGTCGCCTCGCAGGAGACCTATCGGCTGATCGAAGAGCGCGGCAAGCAGGATTGGGATTCCGAATACGGCCGCTTCCCGCGCCTGTTCCAGGATGCGCAGAGCATTCCAGGCCTGACCTGGCCGACCCTGACGTTCGAGGGCGAGATGTCGATCTATCTCGGCAAACGCGAGGTGCGCCTGATGCAGTTAGGTGCCGGCCACACCTCCGGCGACATCGTCGCCTGGGTGCCGGACGCAGAGGTGATGTTCTCCGGCGATCTCATCGAATATCACTCGGCCTGCTATTGCGGCGATGCGCATTTGCGCGAATGGCCGCTGACGCTGAACGAGATCCGCAACTTCAATCCCAAGGCGATCGCGCCGGGCCGCGGTGATGCCCTGAAGGGCACAGCCACCGTGCGCGAGTCCATCGCAATGACGCGTGATTTCGTCACAACGCTTTATGGGGCCGCGGAAATCTCCGTCGCCAAAGGGCGCACCCTGAAGGAGACGATGGCGGCGACGCGCGAGGTGATGGATCCGAAATTTTCGAGCTTCGCCATCTACGAGCACTGCCTGCCGTTCAACGTGTCGCGCGCCTATGACGAAGCGTCGGGAATCGACGATCCTGTGATCTGGACCGACAAGCGCGACCAGGAAATGTGGGCAGCGTTGCAAGGAGGAGGATAGTCATGAACATCAACACCTCGCCCGATCAGATCATCCGCAGTTCCGCGCAGGTGACGCCGGGTTACATGTCCGGCTTCGGCAACAGCTTTGAGACCGAGGCGCTGCCGGGCGCGCTGCCGATTGGGCGTAATTCGCCGCAGCGCTGCGCCTACGGGCTCTACGCCGAGCAGCTCTCGGGCTCGCCCTTCACGGCGCCCCGCGGCAGCAATGAGCGCTCCTGGCTTTATCGCATTCGTCCGTCGGTGAAGCATTCCGGTCGCTTCGAGAAGATCGATGTAGGGCTGTGGCGCTCGGCGCCGTGCCATGAATACGATCTGCCGATCGCGCAGCTGCGCTGGGATCCAGCGCCGATTCCGCAGGAGGAGATGACCTTCCTGCAGGGCGTGCAGACCATGACGACCGCCGGCGACGTCAACACGCAGGCCGGCATGGCGGCGCATGTCTACCTCATCACCAAGTCGATGGTGGACCAGCACTTCTACGATGCCGACGGCGAGCTGATGTTCGTACTTCAGCAGGGCAATCTGCTTATCGTCACCGAGTTTGGCCGCATCGATGCCGAGCCCGGCGAGATCGTGGTGATCCCGCGCGGCGTCAAGTTCCGCGTGGAGATCCCGAACGGTCCGGCGCGCGGCTATCTCTGCGAGAACTATGGCGGCGCTTTCACGCTGCCGGAGCGCGGCCCGATCGGCGCCAACTGCCTCGCCAATGCGCGCGACTTCCTCACGCCGGTCGCAAACTACGAGGACAAGGACACGCCGACCGAGCTCTTCGTGAAATGGGGCGGCTCGCTGTTTAAGACGCAGCTCGCCCATTCGCCGATCGACGTTGTGGCCTGGCACGGCAATTACGCGCCCTACAAATACGATCTGCGTACCTTCTCGCCCGTCGGCGCGATCGCCTTCGACCATCCGGATCCCTCGATATTCACCGTGCTGACCTCGCCGTCGGAAACGGCAGGCACTGCGAACATCGACTTCGTGATTTTTCCCGAGCGCTGGATGGTCGCGGAAAACACCTTCCGCCCGCCCTGGTATCACATGAACATCATGAGCGAGTTCATGGGGCTGATCTACGGCGTCTACGATGCCAAGCCGCAAGGCTTCGTCCCCGGCGGCATCAGCCTGCACAATTGCATGCTGCCGCACGGCCCGGACCGCGACGCCTTCGAGCATGCCAGCAACGGGGAATTGAAGCCGGTGAAGCTGACCGGCACCATGGCCTTCATGTTCGAAACCCGCTACCCGCAGCGCGTCACCGCACATGCCGCGACCTCGCCGACGCTGCAAGACGACTATGCAGATTGCTGGAAGGGGCTGGAGAAACGCTTCGATCCAAGCAAGCCGTAGCTTTCTTCCCCTCTCCCCTTGTGGGAGAGGGTCGCTCGCGGCGCAGCCGCGAGACGGGTGAGGGGTTATCTCCGCAAGAGAGCCTCTCTCACTTGGACGCGTGGATAGAACCCCCTCATCCGGCGCTTCGCGCCACCTTCTCCCACAAGGGGAGAAGGAAGAAAGGAACCGAGCCAAAAGTGACAACCCACCCCAACGATCCCAGCCTCCGCTCCTTCATCGAGGTCGATCCCGCCTCGGACTTCCCGATCCAGAACCTGCCCTATGGCGTGTTCTCGACCGTGGCCAATCCGACGCCGCGGGTTGGCGTCGCTATCGGCAATTATGTGCTCGATCTCTGGAAGCTCGAGCAGGATTCCCGGCTCGACGTCGGGCCGCTCGGTATATTCTCCGGCGCCTCGCTCAATCCGTTCATGGCGCTGGGGCCGAAGGTCTGGACGACAACGCGGGCGCGGATCAGTGAGCTCCTGCGCCACGATCATCCGGAGCTGTGCGACAACGAGGAGTTGCGCAAGCAGGCGCTCGTGCCGATGCGCGATGCAAAACTGCATCTGCCCTTCACCGTCTCCGGCTACACCGACTTTTATTCCTCCAAGGAGCACGCCACCAATGTCGGCGTGATGTTCCGTGGCAAGGACAATGCGCTCCAGCCGAACTGGCTGCATATGCCGATCGCTTATAATGGCCGAGCCTCGACCGTCGTAGTGTCAGGGACGAAAGTGAAGCGACCGCGCGGGCAGCTGAAGCCGCCGAATGTGGACTTGCCGAGCTTCGCGCCGTGCAAGCGGCTCGACTTCGAGCTGGAGATGGGCGTCGTCGTTGGCCAGCCGTCGCCGATGGGCGGCATGCTCACCGAGAGCCAGGCCGAGGAGATGATCTTCGGGTTCGTGCTGCTCAACGACTGGAGCGCGCGCGATATCCAGCAATGGGAATATGTGCCGCTTGGCCCGTTCCTGGCAAAAGCATTCGCAACCTCGATCAGCCCATGGGTCGTGACGCGCGAAGCGCTGGAGCCGTTCCGTCTGAAGGGGCCGGAGCAGGAGCCGGCGCCGCTCGATTATCTCAAGCAGAGCAAGCCGCAGAACTACGACATCGCGCTCGACGTGTCCTTGCGGACCGCCGGTGCCAACGCCCCCGCCAGCATCAGCCGCACCAATTTCAAGTACATGTACTGGTCGTCGGTGCAGCAGCTCATGCACCACGCCTCCAGCGGTTGCGCCATGAACGTCGGCGATCTCCTTGGGAGCGGCACCATCTCCGGCCCGGAGAAGAACCAGCGCGGCAGCCTCTTGGAAATCAGCTGGAACGGCACCGAGCCCGTGGAGTTGCCCGGCGGCGCCAAACGCTCCTTCCTGGAGGACGGCGATTCCCTCGTGATGCGCGGCTGGTGCCAGGGCAACGGTTATCGCGTGGGGTTTGGCGAAGTGGAGGGGACGATTCTGGCGGCGGAATAGGGTGCCGCACATTCAGACTTCCTAGGGTGGGCAAAGGCGCGTCAGCGCCGTGCCCACCATTCTTCTGCAATTATCGTGGCGATGGTGGGCATGCTTCGCTTTGCCCACCCTTGTATTAGCCTGATCGGTTATGTTGAGCCGTTCCGTGAGGAATGGCCCAGCCCGGGTGGCCGCCCGAGCTGGGTCGCCGTTCGATCGGATCGGTGCCCACCGAAGCCTTGAGGGCTGTCTGGCGTAGCGAGATCGCGATCGGCACTTCATCGGGACCCGAATGGTTGAACGAACTTTAGGTTCGCATAACAAGGGAGGGATCGACGAAGATGGCCAAGCATAGCACGATCTGTGCCGG